>SKSP01000097.1 GCA_007122945.1 Ilumatobacteraceae bacterium
GGGCAGGTCGATGTCGGGCAGGTCGATCTTGGGCAGGTCGACCACGGGCAGCTGGAAGGCGCGGATCTGGTCGGTCAGCTCGCGGACGTCGAAGCGGGACAGGTCGATGGACGGGAACGTGGGCACGGGAGCCTCCTGGTGGTCGGGCGATGGTGGTCGGGCGATGGTGGTCGGGGGATGGTGGTCGGGGGATGTCGAACGATTGCAATAGTACACCTTGACGCTGCTTTTTGCAAGCACCCCCCGAATCGCTCCCCGCCCACCTCGGCGAACCCTCGCATGACCCCGTGCGCCACGGAGGCGCCGCTAGCCTCGCTCAGTCGTGGAACCCGATCGACCGCTCGCCCCCTCGGTGGTGGCCGTCGTCGTGGTCCACGAGCCCGGCGACTGGTTCGACGAGACGCTCGCCGCCTTCGCCAGCCAGGACTACCCGAACCTGCGTTTCGTCTTCCTCGTCGACGGTGCGGCCCCGGCCGACGACGTCGCGCGGATCCGCGAGCGAGTGGTGGCCCGCCTGCCGAGCGCCTTCGTCCGGCCCTCGGCGTCGACCGGCTCGTTCGGTGCGATCGCCGACGAGGTGCTCCGGCTCGTCGAGGGCGACAACGGGTTCTTCCTGATCTGTCACGACGACATCGCACCGGCGCCCGACGCGGTCCGTCTGCTCGTCACCGAGCTGTACCGCTCCAACGCCGGCATGGTCGGCCCGAAGCTCGTCGAGTGGGACGAGCCCCGCCGTCTCCAGCACGTCGGCCTGCAGGTCGACCGCTTCGGCGAGATCGACCCGGTCGTCGAACCCGGCGAGCTCGACCAGGAACAGCACGACGCCGTCCGCGACGTGTTCGTGCTGCCGTCGGCGTGCCTGCTCGTGCGCGCCGACCTGTTCCGGATGCTCGGCGGGTTCGATCCCGCGATCACGTTCCACGGCGACGACATCGACCTGTGCTGGCGGGCGCACCTGACCGGTGCGCGCGTCGTGGTCGCGCCGGACGCCCGCGTGCGTCATCAGGAGCGGCTCGAGGACCGCCGCTCCGACCTCGACCACCGTCGGCTGCGCGCCCGCCATCGCATGCGTGCCCTCGCCGTGCTCACCGGCCCGCAACGCATCGTCGGACGGTCGTTGCAGCTCGTCGTCCTCACGCTCGTCGAGCTCGTCGTCGGGCTGTTCACCGGCCGGGTGAGCGACGCCGTGTCGTCGCTGCGGGCGATGCTCGGCCTGGTGCCGAAGACGCCGTCCCTGCTCGCTCGTCGACGTGCCATCGCGCCCCAGCGCGTCGTCCCCGAACGCGAGATCCTCGGGCTGCAGTTGCGGGGCAGCGCCCGCTTGACGTCGTACATCCGCGGTCGCGAGACGACGACCTACATCGGTGCCACCTCGACCGTCCGGCGGTGGCGCGACGCGTCGTACGCACCGCTGCTCGCCTGGTTCGTCGTGATCGTCGCGATCGTGATCGGCAGTCGTTCGTTCATCGACCGGGGCGTCCCCCAGGTCGGCGAGTTCCTGGCGTTCCCCGAGAGCGCCCGCGACCTGCTCTCGCGGTACGGATCGGGATGGGACGCCCGCGGCTTCGGGGCCACCAGTGCGGTACCGACCGGGTTCGCCACCCTCGCCGGGCTGAGTGCGTTCGCCGGGTTCCGCATGGAGCTGGCGATGACGATCGCGGTGCTCGGGCTCGTCGTGACCGGCGCCGCCGGTGCGTGGCGGCTCGCCGGGGTGTTCCCCGTGACCCGGGCTCGGGTCGCGGCGATGGTCGTGTACGTCGGCACCCCGCTGATCCCGGGGGTCCTCGCCACGGGGCGGTTCTCCGCTCTCGTCTGGTATGCGGCCCTCCCGTGGGCGCTCCACCTCCTGCGGCGGGCTGCCGGCATCGGGACGGCCGACCCGGGTCTGCTCGACACCGATCTTCCCGACGGTGTCGCCGACCCCGGCCTCCGCCAGCGGATCCGGTACCTCGCCTCGGCCGCGCTCGTCCTCGGTGTCGCGGTCGCGTTCGTTCCCGTCGTGGCGGTGCTGTGGCTGATGGCGGGCCTCGTCGTGGCGGTGGCGACGCTGCTCGCCGGAGGTGCGCTGCGCACGGCCGGCTGGTTCGCCCTCGGCACCGTCGCCACCGCGCTCGCCGCCACGGTGGTCAACCTCCCGTGGGCCGCGACCTGGACGTGGTCGTCGATCATGGCGGCTCCCCTCGCCGGCGCGCGGGGCACGAGTCTCGTCGAGATCGCCTCGCTGTCGGTCGACGGTCGGACGTTCGCCGGGTTGGCGCTCGCGTTCTACGTCCCGTTCGTCGTCGCCCTGGCGATCACGGGAGCGTGGCGACTCACCTGGGCGGCGCGCGCCGCCGGTCTCGTGTTGGTCTTCGGTGGGCTGGCGATCCTGCTCGATCACGACGTCTGGTCGATCGCGTCACCCGACCCGGCGCTGCTGATGGTGCCGGTCGCGCTCGGGCTCGCGCTCTCGTGCGCGGCCGTGACGGGCGGGTTCGGTGAGGACGTCCTGCGCCGCGGGTTCGGCTGGCGTCAACCGGTCGCCGTCGTGGCCAACCTGGCGATCGTGGTCGGTCTCGTCCCGGCGGCGGTGGCGATCGGGAACGGGTCGTGGGGGACGCCGCGCTCCACGTTGGCGACCGTCGTCGGCGCGCAGCTCCCGCCGACCGACACCGGCGGGCACTACCGCGTGCTGTACGTCGCCGACCCCCGCGTGCTCCCGCTGCGCGGCGTGGAGTACGACCGGGGCATCGCGTACGCCGTCGTCGACGGCGCCCGGCTGGACTTCACCGATCGATGGACGGCCCCGGTCTCCGGCGCCGACGACCTCGCCCGCGAGGCGCTCGACCGGATCGCCGACGGGTCGACGTTGCGTGCCGGCCGACTGCTCGCGCCGCTCGGCGTCCGGTACGTCGTCATCCCCGCGATCGACGGCGTCGGATCGACGGTGGCCGACCCGATACCGGTGCCGGCGGGGCTGCTCGGTTCGCTGCGGCGGCAACTCGACCTGGGCGAGACCTTCGGCGCGCCCAACATCCACGTGTTCGAGAACCGGTCGTGGGTGCCGGTGACGGCGTTGTTGACCGGACCCTCGGCCGAGGCGTCGCGAGCGGAGGGTGTACCGGAGCTCGTGGCCGCCGACCTCGCGGGTGCCCGACCGCTGCTCCGTCAGCTCGACCCGGCGACGACGAACACGGTCGGGGTCGAGCCCGGCGTCGTCCATCTCGGCGTGCCGTTCGACGAGCGCTGGTCCCTCCGCCTCGACGGCGAACGCATCGAGCCGCGCGCGGGGTTCGGGGTCACGACGGCGTACGACGTCGGCGCCACCGGCGTGGTCGAGATCGACTACGAGACGGACGCGGGCCGACGTGCCGCGATCGTCCTGCAGACGATCGCCTGGCTGCTGCTGTTCCTCGCGGCGACGCGTCTACGGGTCCCGTTCGGACGGATCCGGCCGGGCGAGTTCCAGGACGACACCTTGATCGAGCTCGACGACGAGCTCGATCCCGACGACCCGGTGTGGGCGGCGGTCGGCGTGCCGGCGGCGGTGCCCGTCCCCGGAGAACCGCGCCGTCCGACGGACGAGGTGTCGTCGTGAACCTCGTCAACCGCCGGCTCCCGGTGCTCGCGCTGGCGCTCGTCGCCCTCGCCGCCCTGGTCGTGGTGGCGCGGACCACACCGCCGGCGGCGACCGCCACGTACGCCGTCGAGCGGGTCGGTTGGATGCCGGCGGCCGGGTCGGGTGCCGAGCTCACCGACACCTGGTTCTGCCCCGGTGTACCGGCCACGGCGGACGACGACGTCGGTGGTGAGATCGTGCTCGGCAACCGGAGTGACCGGCCCCTGACGGCCCGCATCGCCTGGCTCGGCGAACCGGGTGCGTCGATCGACGAGACCGTGACCGTCGAGCCGTTCTCGCGAGTCGTGCTCGACGCCGGTTCCCGGCTGACCGCGTCGTTCGTCGGCGCGGTCGTGGAGTTCGACGGCGGGGACGGCATCGCCGAACAGCGCGCCATCCACCCGGCCGGTCGACCGGTCGTGGCGTGCGCGACCGAGACATCGCCGAACTGGTACCTGGCGGAGGGTTTCACGGTCGGTGGCAGCCTCAACAACCTGATCCTCACCAATCCGTTCGACGACGCGGCGATCGTCAACATCGCGTTCGCCACCGACGACGGGGCCCGGGTGCCCAACCTGTACCAGGGCATACCGGTGCCACCCCGGAGCGTGCGGGTGATCGACCTCGGCGCGCCGGGTGCCGGCGCACAGGGGGAGGATCGCCTCGCGGTCCGGGTGGAGTCGACCCGTGGCCAGGTGGTGGTGGCCCGCGCCCAGCACTTCTTGGCCGGCGGCCGACTCGGGTACGCGCTGGCGCTGGCTGCGCCGGCGCTGCGGGACCAGTGGTGGTTCGCCGACGGTCTCAAGGGAGCGGGCGTGTCGGAGCGCTTCAGCATCTACAACCCGACCGACACGAGCGTCGAGGTCGACGCGATCTTCCTCGGCGTCGACGCGATCGCGGACGTCGAACCCATCGAGGTGCCGGCCCGTCAGGTCGTCGTGTTCGATCCGGGCCTCGTCGCCACGCTCCCCGAGGGTCGTCACGCGACCGTGTTCAGCACCCGCTCGGACCCGTCGATCGTGGTCGAGCGGGTGCTCACCCGCACCGACGACGGCCGGCCCGTGAGCTCGGTGCTGCTCGGCGCGACCCCGGCACCGGTCGGCGAACCGGTCGCCGGCACGTGGCACCTGGTGGCCGGCCCCGAGACCGCCGCCACCGAGGCGCTCGTGGTCTTCAACCCCGACAACGCGCCGGGCACGATCACCGTGTCGTCCGTCGGGCCCGACGGCATCGTGGCCGTCCCGGGTCTGGAGGAGATCGAGATCGGTGCCGCCGCGATCGCCACGATCGACCTGGTGGCCGACGCGGCGATCGGTCGCGAGCTGATCGTCACCTCGACCGGGCGGATCTTCGTCGAGCGCTCCCTGCCGAGCGGCCTCGGCGAGGGACGCACGTCGAGCTGGCTCGTCCCGGCCGGGCCGTGATGCCGGATCGTCCGCCCCGGTGGGCGGTGCGTCGGGTCGATCCCGCCGGGCCGATCCCGCCGATCCCGCCGGGCTCGTCGCGCCCGCGGACCGTACGATGTTCGACGTGATGCCACGATGACCCAACTGCTCGTCGCTCTCGCCGTGGTGGTCGTCGCGGCCGCGGTCGCCGAGGTCGTGCGTCGACGTCGGCGCACCGACCCGCCGACGCAGCGTCGACACCAGCTGCCCGCTCAGCTCGACCGCGCCGACTTCGAGCGCCCGGAGGCACCGTGGCTGCTCGCGGTGTTCACGTCCGACACGTGCTCGACGTGCGCCGACGTGGTCAGCAAGGCGCGCGTGCTCGCCTCCGACGATGTCGTCGTCAGCATCGCCAGCTACCAGCAGCACCGTGACGTGCACGACCGCTACGCCATCGACGCGGTCCCCGGGGTCGTCCTGGCCGACGCCGAGGGCATCGCCCGGGAGACCTTCCTCGGCCCGGTGACCGCCACCGACCTGTGGGCCGCCGTCGCCGAAGCGCGCGAGCCCGGCTCCCGCCCCGCTGGCGGCTGCGCCGAGCACCAGCACTGAATCGACGGCGCCCCTGATCGAGCGGGCGCCCGCCCCGGATCAGGAAGCGCTCGAGGAGGTGCTGCGGCCCATCACGTTCAGCTTGACCGGCTCGCTCTCGCCGGACTCCTCCATGCCCTGCTGGATCAGCCGGGCGACCTCGGGGCCGTCGATCGTCTCGTGCTCGAGCAGCGCCTCGGCGATCAGCTCGAGGCCGCGGCGGTGCTTGGTGAGCAGCTCGGTGGCCCGGTTCTCCTGTTCGGTGAGGATGCGGGAGATCTCCTCGTCGAGCAGCTTGGCGGTGTCGTCGCTGTACTCGCGACCGCTCTGCATCAGGTCCTCGCCGAGGAACACCTGCTGTTGGCCCGACCAGGCCATCGGGCCGACGCGCTCGCTCATGCCCCACTCGCGGACCATCCGGCGGGCGATGCCGGTGGCCTGCTCGAGGTCGTTGGCGGCACCGCTGTTGAGGTGGCCGAACACGACCTTCTCGGCCACCCGACCACCCATCGCCTTGCAGACCGTGTCCTCGAAGTACTCCTTGGAGTAGGTGTGCCGCTCCTGGGGCAGGCTCCAGGTCACGCCGAGCGCCATGCCCCGTGGCAGGATCGTCACCTTGTGCAGCGGGTCGCCGTGGGGGAGCACCGTCGACAGCAGCGCATGGCCGCCCTCGTGGTAGGCGGTCGCGCGCTTCTCCTCGGCGTTGAGGATCAGCGACTCGCGGCTGGCGCCGAGCACCACGCGGTCGCGGGCGTTCTCGAAGTCGATGCGTTCGATCTCCTTGGAGCCCCGCCGGACCGCGATCAGTGCCGCCTCGTTGACGAGGTTGGCGAGGTCCGCACCCGCCATTCCGGGCGTCGCCCGGGCGATGGTCTCGAGGTCGACGTCGGATCCGACGCGCTTGTCACGGCAGTGCACGTCGAGGATCGCCCGTCGCTCCTCGAACTCGGGCAGCGGCACGACGATCTGTCGGTCGAAACGGCCCGGACGCAGCAGCGCCGGGTCGAGGATGTCGGGCCGGTTGGTGGCCGCCATGATGACGATGCCCTCGGAGGTCTCGAAGCCGTCCATCTCCGACAGCATCTGGTTGAGGGTCTGCTCGCGCTCGTCGTGGCCGCCACCGAGGCCGGCGCCGCGCTTGCGGCCGATCGAGTCGATCTCGTCGACGAAGATGATCGCCTTGCCCATCCGGCGGGCCTGCTGGAACAGGTCGCGAACCCGGCTGGCGCCGACCCCGACGAACATCTCCATGAAGTCCGAACCGGTCACGCTCAAGAAGCCGACGCCGGCCTCGCCGGCGACCGCCCGGGCGAACAGGGTCTTGCCGGTGCCCGGAGGCCCGACCAGCAAGATGCCCTTGGGCACCCGGGCGCCGATCTCCTTGAAGCGCTCGGGCATGCGGAGGAAGTCGACGACCTCGGTGACCTCGGTCTTGACGCCCTCGTAGCCGGCGATGTCGCTGAACTTGGTGGCCGGACGGTCGGTGTCGTACGCCTTGGCCTTGCTCTTGCCGACGTTCATCACGCCGCCCATCTGCCCCTGGGCCCGGCGCGACAACCAGACGAAGAAGCCGATGATCAACATGACCGGCAGCATCAACCCGAGGATGTTGAGGAACCAGTTGTTGCTCGGGGTGGTGAACTCCTTGGTGACGCCGCGCTCGTCGAGCAGTGCCTCGTCGGACTCCGACAGCCCGCGGTCGCCGCCGCCGACCGTGCGGAACGCCTCGCCGTCGGTGAACTCGCCGGAGATCTCGCCGGTGCCGTTGTTGATCGTGACGTTGTCGACCCGGCCGGCCTCCACCTCGGCGATGAACTCGGTGTAGGTGATGCGGTCGCCGTCGTCGCTCGGCAGCAGGCTCGGGATCAGGAACGTCGCCAGCAGCACGCCCGCGAGCACCCAGATGACCCAGCGCGGCATGCCGCGCCGGCCGTTCTCGCCGCCCTCCGGCTTGGGTTGCTTGGGTTGCTTCGGTGGCCGCGACCCCTCCGGCCGTCCCCGCCCGGGGGGCGGTGGCGGTGGCGGCGGCGGAAGATTGCTCATGCCGACATGCTACGACCGTCCGGCCCGCGTGCCAGGTCGTGCCCTCGTGACCCCCACCACCTCGCCCGACACACCCCCGAACCGTCCGCGCCGATCGACCGGATCCGGCCGGTTCCAGCGGACGGAACGGGCGCCCCCCACCCCGGACCGTCCGCGCCGATCGACCGGATCCGGCCGGTTCCCGCGGACGGAACGGGGGGATCCGCGGGTGGGGGTGGACGGGACCGTACGATCGCGCAGGTGGTGAGGCAGTGTTCCCGGACGGGGTGCGCCGAGCGGGCGACGGTCACGCTGACGTACGAGTACGCCCGAGCCCAGGTGTGGCTCGACGCCCTGGTGACCGACCGCGACCCGCACTCCTACGACCTGTGCGATCGCCACGCGGCCCGGCTGACCGTCCCCCAGGGGTGGCAGCTGCGCGACCGCCGCGACGAGCGCGTCCACACGTCGTTGCTCGCCGGCTGAGCCGCGAACCAGCCGACTCCGGGCACGGATAGCCTCGCCCCGGTGCCCCGCCTGTCCGAAGGTGTCTCGCTGCGCAGCGGACGCGCTCCCGTCGCCGTCTCGGTCGCCGTCGTGGCCTGGGTCGCAGCGTGGGTGGTCGCGCAGGGACTGATCGGCATCGTGCTCGCCGTCGGCGGCGAGGCCACCGACGAGTTCCCGAGCTCCGTCGGCGTGCTCGCGAGCGCGCTGATCGCCTCGTGGGTCGCCTACCTGGCGATGCTCTACGTCCTGTCCGATCGGTTCGGCTCACGCGACCCGGTGACCGACTTCGCCCTCCGGTTCGACACCCGCGACGTCGTCGCCGTCCCGATCGGCGTGCTCACCCAGCTCGTGCTCGTCCCCGTCGTGTACGTGCTGCTGCGCAGTGCGTGGCCCGACACGTTCAGCGAGGCGCGGGTCGAGGAGCGCACGCGCGACCTCGTGGAGGTGGCCGGCGGCTCGTCGGTGATCGTGCTGGTGCTGCTCGTGGTCGTGGGCGCGCCCGTCGTCGAGGAGCTCGTCTACCGGGGGTTGCTGCAGCGTTCGTTCGCCGCTCGCATCAGCGATCCGATCGCCCTCGTCGTCGTGTCGTTGTGGTTCGCGCTCATCCACTTCCGGGTGCTCGAGTTGCCCGGGCTGTTCGTCGCCGGGCTGGTCTTCGGCGGATGTCTGCTCGTCACGGGCCGGGTGGGTACCGCCATCGTCGCCCATGCGTCGTTCAACGCGACGGCGCTGCTCACCGTGTGGCCGACGTGAGTCGTGCCGGCGCGCCCCGCTGACCGCCGCCGTGCGGTCGACGACTGCCAAGATGGTGCGGAGATGACCGAGGTGACGCGACACCCCGATCCGCGGACGCCCGACGATCGCGACGACCCGGCCGGAGATCACGACGACGCGGCCGGAGATCACGACGACGCCGGCGGCGATCACGACGACGCGGCCGACGATCACGACGACGCGGCCGGAGATCACGACGACTCCGGCGACGATCACGGCGATCACGACGATCACGACGGCTCGGGCGACGATCCGATGGCCGCGCCGTGGTGGCCGCGCGCTGGCGAGCGGGTCGTGCGGCGCCCGGTCGCCTGGGCGCGGCGCGACTGGCCGGCGGACCGGATCGCCAAGGTGTCGTTCACGGCGTTCGCCCTCGTGACGACGACGGCGATCATGATGAACGTCGTCCACTTCAACCCGTTGTGGCCGTCACGCGACCTCATCTTCGAGGACACGACACCCACCGGCGGCGACTTCGGCGCCCACGTGTGGGGCCCGGCGTTCCTGCGCGACCACCTGCTCCCGAGCCTGCGTCTCAACGGCTGGAGCATGGACTGGTACGCCGGCATGCCCGCCTACCGCTTCTACATGGTGCTGCCGGCGCTCGCGATCGTCGCCGCCGACGTCGTGCTGCCGTACGGCGTGGCGATGAAGCTCGTCGGCATCTCGGGGCTCGTGACGCTGCCCGCGGCGTGCTGGGCGTTCGGACGGCTGGCGGCGTTCCGGTACCCGATCCCCGAGCTGTTCGCGTTCGCCGGCCTGGCATTCGCGCTGGACGAGAGCTACACGATCTACGGCGGCAACCTGCTGTCGACGATGGCGGGGGAGTTCTCGTTCTCGATCTCGCTGTCGGTCGGAATCCTCGGCCTCGGTGTGCTGGCGCACGGGTTGCGAACCGGTCGGTTCCGGATCTGGGCCGCGGTCCTGATCGCCGCCTCGGCCGTGTCGCACGGCATCGTGGCCATCTTCGTGTTGCTCGCCGCGTTCGTCCTCGTGCTCGTCTGGCTCGATCGACACCGCCTCGTCTACGCGGTCACCGTCGGGTTGACCGCGTTCCTCTTGTCGATCTGGTGGGTCGGTCCGTTCCTGCTCGACCACGCCTACATGACGGACATGAAGTACGGGTTCCGTCCGCAGGGCACCCTGGAAGGTCGGACCGACTCGTTCTGGTTGATGTTCTTCCCGCTCACCGCACCACTGAACATCGTGATCACGGCGTTCGCGGTGATCGGGTTCGCATCGTGCGTGCTGCGGCGCCACCTCACCGGCGCGGCGCTCGGCATCATCGGCCTCGCGCTCGTCGCCCTCGTCTACCTCACACGCGACAGCCTGCCCGTGATCGGTCTGCTCTGGAACCCGCGCCTGCTGCCGTTCCTGTACCTCGTCCGCTACCTGCTGATGATGGTGGGCATCGTGGAGGTCGGCACGTTGGTCTGGAACGCTGTCCGCGACCACCGTGCCCGCCGGCCGGCCGGGACGGCCGCGTCGACGGTGATCGCGGGTGTCGCCGCGGTCGGGGTCCTCGGGGTGCTCGGCTTCATGTACGAGGTGCTCCCCGGCGGCGGGTACCGGCCGTCCGCCGTCGGAGACTCCCAGGTGTACGCCTGGGGTCCGCTGCGGGCGACCACCACCAAGGAGGACGCCCGGGGCGACGGGTGGGCGCGCTACAACTTCTCCGGCTACGAGGGCCGGGGCGCGTTCTACACGGAGTACTACGAGGTCGTCCGGACGATGGAGCGGATCGGCGAGGATCCCGACCTCGGTTGTGGGCGCGCGCTGTGGGAGAACCACCCCGACAACGGGCGGTACGGCACGACGATGGCGCTGATGCTGCTCCCGCACTGGACCGACGGGTGCATCGGCTCGATGGAGGGGCTGTTCTTCGAGGCCTCCGGTACCACGCCGTACCATTTCCTCACCACCGCGGCGATGTCCGAGCGCTCCTCGAACCCCGTCCGCGAGCTGCGCTACACCGACGACGACGTCGAGGTCGGGGTCCCGCACCTGCAGGCACTCGGCGTGCGCTATGTCATGCTCCGCTCCGATTCACCCAAGGCCCAGGCGGCCGACCATCCGGACCTGTCGTACATCACGTCGTCGGGTCCCTGGGACATCCACCTCGTGGCCGATTCCGACATCGTCGTCCCCCTCGACGTGCAGCCGGTGGTGGTCGAGTCGCGCCCGGGTGATCAGCGCGAGCGGCACCTCGAGCTCGGCACGAGCTGGTTCCAGCAGCGCGACGAGTGGGCCGCTCTGCCGGCCGACGACGGACCGCCGGACTGGCAACGGATCGAGGTGGCCGTCGACGAGTCGCGCCGGATCGGGCCCGACGAGCCGAACGGGCCGCGCGTCGACATCGTCGTGCCGACCGAGCCGATCCGGCCGGTGCCCCTCGGCCCGGTCACGGTCTCCGACGTCCGCGTCGAGCAGCAGTCGTTGTCGTTCTCCGTCGACCGGGTGGGCGTCCCGGTCCTCGTCCGGGTCAGCTACTTCCCGAACTGGCAGGCATCGGGTGCCGACGGGCCGTATCGGGTGGCCCCGAACATGATGCTCGTCGTGCCGACCGGTCCCGAGGTGGAGATGACCTACGGCCGGACCCCGGCCGACTGGGTGTTCTGGTTGATGGCGCTGGCCGGTGTGGCGCTCTGCTTCGTCTGGTGGCGGCGCGGCGACGTGGTCTTCCCGAGCGAGGTGCCGGGGCGTGCCCCGCCACCGGACGACCTCACCGTGGAGCGCGACCCGGGGGAGGGGTCGGAGGGGGGCCCGGCCACACACGACGACGACACCCGATAGCGTGGCGGGTCGTCATGTCTGTCCTCGATCAGATCGTCAAGGCGTACGACATCCGGGGCACGGTGCCCGACCAGCTGGATGCTGAGGTCGCCCGAGCCCTCGGAGTCGGCTTCGCCCGCTTCACCGACACCGACGCCGTCCTGGTGGCTCGCGACATGCGACCGACGGGTCCCGAGCTCGTCGAGGCGTTCGCCGACGGCGTGATGGCCCAGGGCGTCGACGTGGTCGACCTCGGTCTCGCCTCCACCGACCTGCTCTACTTCGCCGCCGGGTCACTCGACATGCCCGGCGCGATGTTCACCGCGTCGCACAACCCGGCCCAGTACAACGGGATCAAGTTCTGCCACCGTGGCGCCCGCCCGATCGGCATCGAGAGCGGGCTGGCGACGGTGCGCGACACCGCCGAACGCGTGCTGCGAGGCGAGGGTCCGCGGCCGACCGCCGCCCGCGGCTCGCTCACCGAGCGCGAGCTCCTCGACGCGTTCGTCGATCACGTGCTCACCTTCGTCGACCCGACGACGCTGGGTTCGCTGCGCGTCGTCGCCGACACCGCCAACGGGATGGGTGGCCTCGTCGTACCGGCCGTGTTCGAGCGGCTCGACCAGGTCGAGCTCGAGGTGCTGTACGGCGAGCTCGACGGCACGTTCCCGAACCATCCGGCCGACCCGCTGCAGCCCGCCAACCAGCGTGACCTGCGGGCGCGCGTCGTCTCGGGCGGCTTCGACCTCGGCCTCGCCTTCGACGGTGACGCCGACCGCGTGTTCGTCGTCGACGAGACGGGCAACGGGCTGAGCGGGTCGACGACCACCGCGATCCTCGCCGCGGCCGTGTTGCGGTCGAACCCGGGGGCGACCGTGCTGCACAACCTGATCTGCTCGCGGGCCGTCCCCGAGACGATCCGCGAGCACGGCGGGATCCCGGTGCGCACCAAGGTCGGGCACTCCTACATCAAGGAGATCATGGCCGACACCGGCGCCGTGTTCGGTGGGGAGCACTCTGCGCACTACTACTTCGCCCGCAACTACCGCGCCGACAGCGGACTGATCGCGTCGATGCTCGTGCTGGACGAGCTGTCCCGGGCCGAGCAGAACCTGTCGGTGTTGCGCAAGCCGTTCGAGCGCTACGCGTCGAGCGGCGAGATCAACACCCAGGTCGACGACGCCAACGCCGTGATCGACGACGTCAGTGAGGCGTTCGCCGACCACCCCCAGGACCGACTGGACGGTCTCACGGTCGACTGCGGCGCCTGGTGGTTCAATCTGCGGCCCTCCAACACCGAGCCGCTGCTGCGCCTCAACCTCGAAGCGGCCACGCGCGACGAGTGTGACGATCGCGTCGCCGAGTTGCTCGGCCTGATCACCCGTTCCTGACCCCCGTCCCCACCCCTGTCCCGACCCCTGTCCCGACCCCCGCTCCTCCCCGCCGCCGATCGAACCGGAGAACCACCGTGGCCCTCGACCCCGCCCTCCTCGACATCCTCGCCTGCCCGATCGACAAGGGGCCGCTGGTGTACGTGGAGTCCGAGTCGATGCTGTACAACCCGCGCTCGCAGCGGCGTTACGAGATCCGCGACGACATCCCGGTGATGCTGCCGGAGGAGTCCACGGTCGTCGACGACGCCGAGCACGCCCGGCTGACGGCGCTGATCGAACGTGACGGTCTGCGGCCGACGTTCGAGTCGGGACCGGACGCCGGAACCGACGCGTGACTCCGCAGCGTGAGCGACCCCGCGCTGACAGCGGCTCGGAACACCCGATAGCCTCCACGCCCGTGCGTCTGCTCCCACGTCTCGTCCGTCGTGTCGCCGCCGTCACCGCCGTCGTGGCGCTGATGGGCGCCGTGTCGGTCCTGTCGTCGTCGCCCGACCGGAGTCCGGTGATCGCCGCCGGGGTGCTGGGGGCCGGCGGCGAGTTCCATCCGCTCGAACCCCAGCGAGTCCTCGACACCCGGTCGGGGGTCAACATCACCGCCGGCGCCCGGCCGCTGCTGCCCGGCGAAGGTCAGGCGTTCGAGCTGTCGCTGTCCGGTCAGGGCGGCCTGCCGGAGATGACCCCGATCGACGACGACGACCCGAACGGTGACGACGGCGAGAACGGTGACGACGGCGAGAACGGTGACGACGGCGAGAACGGTGACGACGGCGAGAACGGCGACGACACGTCGTCGCCGTCCGAACACCCGGTGCTCGCCGTCGCCTTGAGCATCACGGTCGTGGAGCCGACCGAGCGCGGCTACCTGCGGGCGTTCGCCTCCGACGAGCAGGAGGGGACCTCGTCGATCGTCAACTTCTCCGCGGACGAGACGGTGCCGAACATGACGGTCCTCGCGCCCGGCGACGACGGCTCGATCACGGTCCGGCTGGTGTCCGAGGGTGGGGAGGGCACCGCCCACGTGCTGATCGACGTGTTCGGGTGGTTCTCCAAGGGCACCTACACCGAGCAGGGTTCGCGCCTCATCCCGGTCGGCCCGGGCCGCATCTTCGACTCCCGCAACCCGGCGTTCGGGTCGGCACCGATCGGACCCGGCGAGTCCGTCGAGGTCCCGATCGCCGGCGCCGACTCGCTCAACCCGCAGATCACCGACATCGTCCCCGACTCCGAGGGCATCACCGGGGTGCTCGTCAACGTCACCGGTGTCAACCAGGGGGCCGACAGCGAGGCGACCTTCGTGTCGGTCGTGCCCGACGAGCCGTCGCCCGGTGCGCCACCCAGCACCAGCAACCTCAACCTGCGACGCGACCACGTGAAGGCCAACCTGGTGATGGTGCCCGTCGGTGCCGACGGCAGCATCTGGCTGTACAACTCCGCCGGCGACGCCCATCTCGTGGTCGACGTGGTCGCCTACCTCGAGCCGCGCCCGGTCGACACCCGGGAAGGGCGGGTCATCCCGCTGCGGCAGCCACTGCGCGTGCTCGACACCCGCCTGGAGGAGTGGGGCGAGTTGCGCCTCGGTGCCGGCCAGGCCGAGGACTGGACGTTCCGGTGCTTCGTCGCCGACGTCCGCATCGGCGAGGACTGGGTCGGCGCGCAGTCGGCCTTCCTCGGCAACCTGACCGCCACCGGACTGATCCCGGCGCCCGACTACCCGGACTGGGGGCCGTCGATCGACTCGTACCTCACGGTGTTCCCCTCCTCCGACGACACGGACGCCCCGCCGGAGGCCAGCAACCTGAACATCGCCGAGGGGGAGAGCGTGCCCAACGCGGCCCTGTTCCGGTACGGCGAGCGTCAGATCGACGACGAGCCCGACCCGTACTCGGTGCGGGTGTACAACTTCGACGGCGAGGTCCACTACCTCGTCGACGCGGCCGCCGTCGTGCTCACCGACGACGACATCGAGCGCGCCGACTGCCCGAACGGCTGACCGGCCCCTGGCGGTTCGCCGTCATGCCGCTAGCATCACCTTCGACGCGGGCTGACCCGATCGGCGCCAGCAGGCCCCGGCTCGCTCCTCGAACCGAGACCAGCGAGACCAGTCCCGTCGCCCACGGAGGAGACCACCGTCATGACGTCAACCACCACGTCCCCGATCGCTGCGCGCCGCGACTTCCGCGTCGCCGACCTGTCACTCGCGCCGTTCGGCCGCAAGGAGATGCACCTCGCCGAACACGAGATGCCCGGCCTGATGGCGTTGCGCCGCGAGTACGGCCCGAGCAAGCCGCTCGCGGGCGCCCGCATCTCCGGCTCGTTGCACATGACGATCCAGACGGCCGTGCTGATCGAGACGCTCACCGAGCTCGGCGCCGAGGTGCGGTGGGCGAGCTGCAACATCTTCTCGACCCAGGACCACGCCGCCGCGGCCGTCGTCGTCGGCCCGGAGGGCACCCCGGACGACCCACAAGGCGTCCCGGTGTTCGCCTGGAAGGGTGAGACGCTCGAGGAGTACTGGTGGTGCACCGAGCAGATGATGACCTGGCCCGACGCGGGCGACGGGACGGTGTACGACGGACCGAACATGATCCTCGACGACGGTGGCGACGCCACGATGCTGCTGCACAAGGGCGTCGAGTACGAGCGCGACGGCGCGGTGCCCGACCCGACCGAGGCGTCGAACCCCGAGTTGGCGATCGTGCTCGGCCTGCTGCAGCGCTCGCTCAAGTCCGACCCCCAGAAGTGGACCCGGATGGCCGCCGCCGTGAAGGGCGTGACGGAGGAGACCACCACCGGGGTGAAGCGCCTCTACAAGATGGCGGCCGACGGCGAGCTGCTGTTCCCGGCGATCAACGTGAACGACTCGGTCACGAAGTCGAAGTTCGACAACCTGTACGGCTGTCGGCACTCCCTCGTCGACGCGATCTGTCGGGCGACCGACGTGATGCTCGGCGGCAAGACCGCCGTGGTGTGCGGCTACGGCGACGTCGGCAAGGGCTGTGTGCAGGCGTTGCGCGGGCAGGGCTGCCGGGTGATCGTCACCGAGATCGACCCGATCAACGCCCTGCAGGCGGCGATGGAGGGCCTGCAGGTCCTCCCGCTCGAGGACGTCGTCGACACCGCTGACATCTTCGTGACCGCCACCGGCAACGCCGACATCATCACGATCGACCACATGCGTCGGATGAAGCACAACGCGATCGTCTGCAACATCGGCCACTTCGACAACGAGATCGACATGGCCGGGCTCGCCCGCAGCGGTGCGGTCCACGACGAGCTCAAGCCGGGGACCGACCTGTGGACCTTCCCGTCCGTCGACGGGCGTGATCCGCACTCCGTGATCATCCTCGCCGAGGGCCGCCTCGTGAACCTGGGATGCGCCACCGGTCACCCGAGCTTCGTGATGAGCTGCTCGTTCACGAACCAGGTCATCGCCCAGATCGAGTTGTTCGGCAAGGTCGACGTGACCGACGAGTACCCGATCGGCGTGTACGTGCTCCCCAAGCACCTCGACGAGAAGGTGGCGGCGCTCCATCTCGGCGCGCTCGGCGTGAAGCTGACCAGGCTCAGCGACGAGCAGGCCGAGTACCTCGGCCTCGACCCGAGCGGCCCCTTCAAGCCCGAGCACTACCGCTACTGACCCACGTCGCCGTCGCCCGCCCGCCATCGCCGTCGCCCGCCCATCGGGTCGCCAGCCCGCCTGCCTGTCCGCCCGCGCCCGCCCGCCCATCGGGTCGCCAGCCCGTCTGATCGCCCGCCCAGTGACTTTGTGTCGCTGGTTGCCGGGTGGGGCGGCGCTGGGCGGCTCTGTGTCGCTGGGGTGCTGATCGGGTTGGGTTCGCGTCGCCCGCTCAGTGACTTTGTGTCGCTGGTTGCCGGGTGGCGCGGCGCTGGGTGACTCTGTGTCGCTGGGGTGCTGATCGGGTGGGGATCGGGTCGCCAGCCCGTCTAATCGCCCGCCCAGTGA
>SKSP01000225.1 GCA_007122945.1 Ilumatobacteraceae bacterium
AGACCCTGCTCGGCGCGCATCCCGCCCACCGAGGCGATGTTCAGGATCACGCCCGGTTCGGCGGCGAACGCCTGCTCGTGGGCCGCCTGACACCAGAACAGCGGGCCGCGCAGGTTGACCTGGAAGGTCTTGTCGTAGCGACCCGGGTCGACGCCGAGCGTCGGCCCGTAGTACGGGTTCGTCGCCGCGTTGTTGACGAGCACGTCGAGCCGGCCGAACCGCTCGATCGTCGCCGCGACGGCGGCGGGGGCGGCGTCGAGGTCCCCGGCGTTCGCCGCGAACACGTCCACCTCGCCCCGCGCCTCGCCGGCCATCTCGGACGCCGCGGCCAAAAGCTGGTCGTGCTTGCGCGACGACAGCATGACGTTCGCGCCGGCTGCCGACATGCCCGCGGCGATCGCCTTGCCGATGCCCTTCGAGGCGCCCGTGACGAGCGCGACCTTGCCCTCCAGTGAGATCTGCATGGTCGCCGAACCTAGCGTTCGCCCCGATCACGCCCGCAGCCCGGGCGATGCCCTTCGGCGTGTCAGTCGCGGTGCGTGAGCGAGAACTCGGCCGGCGCCGGGCCGTGCCAGTGGGACCGTTCGAGATGGTCCAGTTCGCGTGCCTGCATCGCCGCGGTGTCGTCGACGCCGGTGTGGTCGTATCCGAGCAGGTGGAGGGTCCCGTGCACCACGAGGAGCGCGACCTCGTCGTCGAGGGAGCCGGCGTGGTCGGGCGCCGAGCCCTCGGCCACCGCCGGGCACACCACCACGTCGCCGAGCAGCACCGGTGGCTGCTCCCCCGTCCCGTGCCCGGCGTCCAGCCCGTCGTCGAGCGGGAACGACAGCACGTCGGTCGGGGCGTCGACACCCATGTGCTCGCGGTTCAGCTCGCGGATCTCGGCACGGTCGACGAACGTCAGGGTCAGCTCACCGCGGCGGCCCTCGTCGAGCAGGACCCGCCGGGCGAGCGACGCCCACCGCCCGGCGTCGATCGCCACCTCGTCCTGTTCGTTCGCGACGACCACGTTCACCTGGCCGGGTCCCGGGCCCGACATCGCCCATCAGCCCCGTTCGAGGTGGCGCTGGTCCTGGAGCGGCTCCTGGCGCGGCTCCTGGCGCGACTCCCGCTGCTGATCCTGGTGCTGCTCCTGGCGCTCGTAGGCGGCGACGATGTCACCCACGATCCGGTGGCGGACCACGTCGCCGGCGTCGAGGTGGACGAAGCCGAGGTTGTCGATCCCCCCGAGCACTCGCTCGAGACCGGCGAGACCGCTGCGGCCGTCGGGGACGTCGATCTGCGTTCGGTCACCGGTGACGACCACCTTGGAACCGAACCCGATCCGGGTCAGGAACATCTTCATCTGCTCGGGCGTGGCGTTCTGGGCCTCGTCGAGGATGATGAAGCTGTCGTTGAGGGTCCGGCCACGCATGAACGCGAGCGGCGCCACCTCGACCGTGCCGCGCTCGAGCAGCTTCTGGGCACCCTCGAGGTCGACCATGTCGTACAGCGCGTCGTAGAGCGGCCGCAGGTACGGGTCGATCTTGGCCATCAGGTCGCCCGGCAGGAAGCCGAGGCGCTCGCCGGCCTCCACCGCCGGGCGGGTGAGGATGATCCGCTGGACCTGCTTGGCCTGGAGCGCCTGCACCGCCATGGCGACGGCCAGCCACGACTTGCCGGTGCCCGCCGGACCGATCCCGAAGGTGATCACGTTGTTCGAGATCGCGTCGACGTACCGCTTCTGCCCGGCCGTCTTGGGACGGATCTGACGGCCCTTGGCGCCACGCAGGAGGTCGTGGGTCAGCACCTCGGTGGGCCGTTCGTCGGAGCGCACCATGCCGATCACCCGATCCAGCCCGGCGGCGTCGATCTGGTGGCCCTGCTCGAGCAGACCGATCAGTTCGCCGAACAGCGTGGCGAGCTCGATCGCCTCGGGACCACGCAGGGCGATCTCGTTGCCGCGGGCGCTGATCCGCGACGCCGGGAACTGCTCCTCGATCCGACGGAGGTGCACGTCCCGAGGACCGAGCAGGGCGGCCATCAGGTGCATGCCGGGGACCACGATCGTGGTCGTCGTGTCGGTCGTGGTCATGCGGTGTGGTGGCTCCTCCCGGTCGTCGCTGGCGACAACGGTAGCGGGGCGGATCCCGGTCGGCGACGGCGGTATCGGGGCCGCCGGGAGGCCACGGCGATCCACGAGTCATCCGATCCATGAGTTATCCACAGATTCTGGATGACGACTCCACCGACCCCTGCATCGCGCCGATGACCCCTGTCGATGCCCTACGTCGATGCCCTACTCGTCGACCGTCACGCCCGTGGACGAGCGGAGGCGACCACGTGAACCGAGCCCTGCGAGCCGCCTCGACCCTCGCGGTCGCCCTCGGCGCGCTCGTGCTCGTCTGGATCCCGTTCACCGGCGGACCGACCATCGAGTTCGTCGCCCTCCTCGGCATGGCGGTCGGTCTCGCCGGGATGGTGGCGCTCGTCGTCGCTCGGCGGCCACCGGTGTTCGCACTGACGATCGCCGCGCTGCTCGTCTGGGTGGCACTCCGTCGATTCGTGGCCGGGCCGACGGACGCCCCGACGGACGCGCCGACGTTCCTCGACCCGACGCGCTCGGTGTTCGACGTGCTGTTCAGCCTGCTGCTCGTCGGCGTCGTGATCCGGATGGTCGAGCTCCGACGCGGTGGCGTGCCCGCCCATGTCGTGATCGACGGGTTGAACGCGCTGCTCGGTGGCGCACTCGCCGCCTGGGTGCTCGTCGTCGAACCCCTCGCTGCGTCCGGGACGGCCTCGTGGGGCGACACACTTCTCGCCGGGAGCCGGATTCCGCTCGGCGTCCTCCTCCTCGCCGCCTCGGGTTCACTCGTCGCGAGCGGCCTCCACCGCAGCCGCGCCGCATGGTGCCTCGTCGTGGCGTTCGCCGCCGGCACGGCCGGCACGCTGATGTCGGGGCTCGCCGCCGCGGGTCGCACGGCCACGGCCGATCCCGGTCTGCTCGCCGGCACGTGGTTCGCCGTGATCGCGTTCACGACCGCCGCGATGGTCCATCCCGCCATCAGCTCCGACGCCGCACCCACCGTCAGCCCGGCCGCCGTCGCGGTCCGGCTCCGCGTGGCGATCCTCGTCGGGTGCTCGGCCATCCCGCTCGCGCTGGTCGCGGCGATACCCGGCACATCGCTCGCGGACCGGGTCGTCCGGACGTTCGGCACCGTCGCCATCGCCGCGATCGCCGGGTGGCGGATCCTGCACGCCGTCCGAGCCAGCGATCGGGCCGCGGACGAGTTGCAGCTGCGCGACCACCACGACGACCTCACCCGCCTCCCCAACCGACGCCAGCTCGTCACCAGGCTCGCCGACTCGCTCGAACCCGACGGTGCCGACGCACTTGCCGCGACATCGACGGCGAACACGACATCGACGGGGACGGCGACGGGGCCGGGGACGGCGAGCACCGACCGCCGACCGTGCCTCGTGCTGGTCAACATCGACCGGTTCAAGAACATCAACGACAGTCTCGGCCACGACGCCGCCAACGAGATCCTCCTGGTGGTGGCCCATCGCCTCCAGGCGCTCGCGGCGGCGACGGGAGCAACGGTCGCCCGCATCTCCGGTGACGAGTTCGCCGTGATGGACCCGACCGCCGACGGCGACGCCGCCCGAGCCCGCGCCGAGGGGATCCGCATCGCGCTGTCCGATCCGATCGAGGTCGACGGGCAACGAGTCTTCGTCACGGCGAGCATCGGGCTCGTCGTCGCTCCCGACCCTCACCCCGAGCACCGACGCGTCGCCGCCGAGGAGCTCCTCCGGCGCGCCGACATCGCCGTGCACACCGCCAAGGCGGACGGCCGCAACCGGGTCGCCGTGTTCGACGAGTCGATGCAGGCCGAGCTGGCCAGCCGGATGGACATCGAACACGCGCTCCACGGGGCGATCGAGCGCGACGAGCTCCGGCTCGTCCACCAGCCGATCGTCGACAGCACCGACGGCACCCTGCACGGCGTCGAGGCGCTGATGCGGTGGCAGCGCGCCGACGGCACGCTCATGCCGCCCAACGAGTTCATCCCGATCGCCGAGGAGACCGGCCTGATCGACGATCTCGGTGCGTGGGCGCTGCTCCACGCGCTGGCCGACCTGCGCCGCTGGATCGACGACGGCATCGTCCCCGCCGGCACGACGATGTCGGTCAACGTCTCCCCCCGGCAGGTGGCCGATCCGTCGTTCGTCGACATCGTCCACGAGGCGCTCGCGCGAGCCGGCGTCGCGGCGGACGCGCTGTGGCTCGAGGTGACCGAGTCGATGATGCTCACCGAGCCCGAGCGAGTGCGATCTGCGCTGCGTCAGCTCCGGGCCATGGGCGTGCGCATCGCGCTCGACGACTTCGGCACCGGATTCTCGTCGCTCTCCCTCGTCCAGCACTTCCCGCTGAACCGGCTGAAGATCGACCGGGCGTTCGTGCACGGCGTCGCCGAGGAGGGCCACGACCGCTCCCTCGTCCGCACGATCATCGCGATGGGGATCTCGATGGGCATGGACGTCGTGGCCGAGGGGGTCGAGAGCGTCGAGCAGCTCGAGGCCGTCCGCGCGCTCGGATGCCCGAAGGCCCAGGGCTACCTGATCGGTCGCCCGGTTCCCGCCGAGGCGCTCCCCGCCGCCCTCCGCGCGATCGACGAGCTCCGCGCCCGGTCGGTCTTCGCCGAGGCGTCCGAGCACCCGGTCGGCACCTGACCCGCGAGCCGGTTCAACGAGCCGTCGGGCCGCGGTGCCGCTCGAGGATCCGCAGGACCTCGACGTGCTGGTAGACGACGTTGAGCACCGACTTGACGACCTCGATCGCGTCGCGGATCGACGTGTCGTCGGCGTCGTCGAGATCGCGGATCATCGCCCCGACGGAGTCGTCGCCCAGCAGACGGAGCGACTCGAGCGCGGTCACGTACTCCTCGCGCACGTTCGAGGACCCCGCCAGTGCCACCACCCGCGCACGGAGATCGGCGCCGCTCGCACCGCGGTCGTCGCAGATCGCCTCGATGGTCGCCCGCAGCATCGCCCCGGCCGCCCGATGTGCACCGGCGGCGTGGCAGGCGATCGCCTCCTCGAGCCGGTCGAGGACCGCCGCCGGGATGTTCGACCGGTCGACGTCGATCCGCTCGGGCGGGTAGGAGTCGAGCACCGTGCCGTGGTGGTCGACCACGACGAACA
>SKSP01000464.1 GCA_007122945.1 Ilumatobacteraceae bacterium
GACGCCACGAGGTCACCGGACCCGGCTCGCGCCGGCCGGATCAGCGGGCATGGTCACCGAACCGGTACTCGTGGGTGAGGCCGTCGAGGCGGGCCCGGACGTCGTCGGGGAGCGGTTCGTCGACCGCCGCGACCGCAGCGGCGAGCTGCTCGGGACGGCTGGCGCCGAGGATCGGAGCGGTGACCACCCGGTTGGCCAGCACCCATCGCACGGCGAGCGTCGTCATCGGGATGCCGGCCTCCTCGGCGACGGCCCGGATCTCTTCCACGGTCTCGAACATCCGGTCGCGCCAGTAGCGCTCCTGGTAGCGACCGGCGGCGTACCCGAGCGTGAAGCGGGTGCCCTCGGTCGGCTCTCCCGCCCGGTGCTTGCCGGTGAGCAGCCCTCCGGCGAGGGGGTTGTACGGGATCACCGCGATCTGCTCCTCGGCGCACAGCGGGAACAGCTCGCGCTCGTTCTCGCGGAACAGCAGGTTGTAGCGCGGCTGCACGCTCTCGAACCGGCACACGCCGAGTACCTCGCTCCGGCCGATCGAGCGGGCGAGCTGGTACGCGAGGGTGTTCGAACACCCGACGTAGCGAACCTTGCCCTGGCGGACCAGGTCGTCCATCGCGCCGAGCGTCTCGTCGATCGGGGTGTCGCGATCCCACGAGTGCACCTGGTACAGGTCGAGGTGGTCGGTTCGCAACCGGCGCAGGGACGCCTCCGCGGCGCGCATGATGTTCTGCCGGCTGTTGCCGGCGTCCCATGGCTGCGGCCCGGTCGGGGCGAAGCACTTCGAGGCGATCACGAAGCGGTCGCGGCGGCCCTCGAGCCACTCGCCCATCAGCTCCTCGGTGCGGCCGATCGACGCCGCGGGCCCCCCGATCGGGTACACGTCGGCGGTGTCGAGGAACGTGATGCCGGCGTCGGCCGCGGCGTCCATGATCGCGAACGAGGTCTCGCGGTCGCTCTGGTAGCCGAACGTCATCGTGCCGAGGCACAGGCGGGACACCTTGAGGCCGGTGCGGCCGAACCGGACGTGATCCATGGCCGGCACCGTAGCGGCGCCCGGGCCGCCGGCTCGGGCTCGTGCGGTCGAGCCGTCCCGCGGTCACGTGCGGGTCACCTTCGCGCCGGCTGCAACCCATGGGTATCCTCGGCGGGACCGTGCCGCCGACGACGAAAGCACCCATGGACGACATCAACGCCAAGATCATCTACACCCACACCGACGAGGCCCCGGCGCTGGCGACGTACTCGCTGTTGCCGATCATCGAGCGGTTCGCCGCCGCCTGCGGCGTCGCGGTCGAGACCCGCGACATCTCGCTCGCCGGCCGCATCATCGCCACGTTCCCCGAGCGCCTGACCGACGACCAGCGGATCGGCGACCATCTCGCCGAGCTGGGCGAGCTCGCCCAGCGTCCGGATGCGAACATCATCAAGCTGCCGAACATCAGCGCCTCGATCCCGCAGCTCAAGGCCGCCGTCGCCGAGTTGCAGGCCAAGGGCTACGACCTCCCGGACTTCCCCGACGAGCCGCGCGACGACACCGAACGCGAGGTGAGGGCGCGTTACGGCAAGGTGCTCGGGAGCGCCGTGAACCCGGTGCTGCGCGAGGGGAACTCGGATCGTCGGGCACCCGCGTCGGTGAAGCAGTACGCCCGCAACCACCCGCACTCGATGGGTGCGTGGTCGCCGGAGTCCAGGACGCACGTGGCGCACATGACCCACGGGGACTTCCGGTCGAACGAGCTGTCGATCACCGTCGACGCCGACGATGTCTTCCGCATCGAACACGTCGCCGGCGACGGCTCGGTGACGGTCCTCAAGGACGACGTCGCGGTGCTCACGGGCGAAGTCGTCGACGCGACGTTCATGAGCCGCAGAGCGCTGGTCGAGTTCCTCGCCGCCCAGATCGAGGACGCCAAGCAGCGGGGGGTGCTGTTCTCGATCCATCTCAAGGCGACGATGATGAAGGTCTCCGACCCGATCATCTTCGGTCACGTCGTCAAGGTGTTCTTCGGCGACGTGTTCGTGAAGCACGCCGAGCGGTTCGCACGCGTCGGCGCCAACGCCGACGACGGGCTGGCGGCCATTCTCGGCGCCGTCACCCGGCTCCCCGACGACGAACGTGCCGAGGTGGAGGCCGACATCAGGGCCGCGATCGACGCCGGACCCGATCTGGCGATGGTCGACTCCGACCGGGGCATCACCAACCTGCACGTGCCGAGCGACGTGATCATCGACGCCTCGATGCCGGCGATGATCCGCACGTCGGGCCAGATGTGGAACCCGGCCGGCGAGCAACAGGACACCAAGGCGGTCATCCCCGACAGCAGCTACGCGGGCGTGTACGCCGAGACGATCCGCTACTGCAAGGAGAACGGCGCGTTCGACCCGACCACGATGGGCTCGGTGCCCAACGTCGGTCTGATGGCGCAGAAGGCCGAGGAGTACGGCTCCCACGACAAGACCTTCGAGATCCCCGCCGACGGCACGGTGCGCGTGGTCGACTCGTCGGGCCGCGTCCGGATGGAGCACCGCGTCGAGACCTGCGACATCTGGCGGATGTGCCAGACCAAGGACGCCGCCATCCGCGACTGGGTCAAGCTCGCCGTCACCCGGGCCCGGGCGACCGGTGCCCCGGCCGTGTTCTGGCTCGACGCCGACCGCGCCCACGACGCTCAGCTCGTCCAGAAGGTCCGTGCGTACCTCCCCGAGCACGACACCGAGGGCCTTCGCATCGAGGTCATGGCACCGGTGGAGGCCACCCGGTTCTCGCTCGAACGGCTCACCACGGGTGACGACACGATCTCGGTGACGGGCAACGTGCTGCGCGACTACCTCACCGACCTGTTCCCGATCCTCGAGCTCGGCACGAGCGCCAAGATGCTGTCGATCGTGCCGCTGATGAACGGCGGTGGTCTGTTCGAGACCGGCGCAGGGGGTTCGGCGCCCAAGCACGTCCAGCAGTTCTCGAAGGAGAACCACCTCCGGTGGGATTCCCTTGGCGAGTTCCTCGCCCTGGCGGCGTCGTTCGAGCACCTCGCCGGGTACGCCGACGATCCGCGGGCGCAGGTCCTCGCCCGCACGCTCGATCGGGCCACCGGACTCGTGCTCGAGAACGGCAGGTCGCCGTCGCGCAAGGTCAACGAGCTCGACAACCGGGGGAGCCACTTCTACCTGGCGCTGTACTGGGCGCAGGCGCTCGCCGATCAGACCGACGATCCCGAGCTGGCCGCCAGCTTCGGCCCGCTCGCATCGGCCCTCGCGGAGGCCGAGCAGACCATCGTCGACGAACTGAACTCGGTCCAGGGCCCCCCGATGGACGTCGGTGGCTACTACGCGCCGGACCTCGACCGTGTCGTCGCGGCGATGCGACCCAGCCCGACGTTCAACGCCGCGCTCGCCGCCAACTGAGCGCCGATCCTCGCGCCGACAGGCAACGGATCACCGGGCGGCGCGACCCGGCGCGCCGGTAGCGTGACGGCCATGGCGAACGTGACGATCGGGTTCGGCGCAGCACTCGTGGTGCTGGGCCTCGTCGGTTTCATCGGTTCGGGCGCGGAGAGCGTGACCGCACTGATCCCGACATTCTTCGGGGTGGTGTTCATCGTGCTCGGCGCGCTGGCCCACGCAGAGGGTCGGCGGGCGCTCACGATGCACCTGGCCGCGCTGCTCGCCGTGGTGGGCATCGCCGGGTCGGTGACCGGCCTCGTCGACCTGCCCGACCTGATCGCCGGCAACGACCTCGAGCGCCCGTGGGCCGTTGCCGTCCAGTCGATCATGGCGGTCGCCCTGGTCGTCTACCTCGTCCTGGCGGTCCGCTCCTTCATCGCCGCCCGACGAGCCCGCGACGACGCGGCAGCCTGAACGCCGGTCAGAGCTCGATTACCAGCCGCCCTCGGACACCGCCCGCCTCGAGCAGTCGGTGGGCCTCGCCGGCCCCATCGGCCGGGAACGTCGCGGCCACCCGCACGGAGAGCTCGCCGTCCTCGGCCTGCTGACGGAGTCGGTCGAGCGCGTCGTGGTGCTCGAGGTACTCCCGAACCCACACCTCGTGGATCGTGATCCCACGTGGAGCGTCGGCCCGGAAGCCACGCACGGTCGCGAAGCCGCCCCCGTCGCAGACCGCGGGGAAGAGCAACTCGTTCTGCACCGAGCCGTCGGCCAGACCGGCGACACCGTCGGGTGCGACCCCGAGGAAGCGCCCGGCGACGTCGTCGCCACGTCGGACCACGTGGTGTGCGCCGAGTCCCCGGACCAGCTCGTGGTCGGCCTCCGATGCGTCCGCGACGACGACGAGACCGTCGGCGACGGCGAGTTGCACGACGTACCCGCCGTACGCCCCGGCCGCACCGGTGACGGCGACGGTGGCACCGGGGGCGAGATCGAGCAGGTCGAGCGTGAGGCGAGCCGTGAGCCCGTTCATCGGCAGCGTGGCGGCCTCGACGTGGGAGGTCCCGCGTGGGGCTCGCGCCACCGAGCCGGCGGGCAGTGCCAACATCTCGGAGTAACCGCCGTGGGACCCGGAGGGCAGCACGATGGCCATCACCCGATCGCCGACCTGCAACGACGTGTCGGCACCCGCGCCGATCGCGAGGACCTCGCCGGCGACGTCCATGCCCGGAACGTACGGCGGCCCGAACCGCTCCTGCTGGGCTCGTCGCGCGCCGTTGCGCGTGTAGGTGTCGGTCGGGTTCACGGCCGCGGCGCGGACCCGCACGAGCACCTCGCCCGGCCCGGCGACCGGGTCGGGGACCTCCACCACACGGAGCGCCTCCGGACCGCCGTACTCGACGACGCCGACCGCCCTCACGTGTCGCCTCCCGCTGATCCGTCCTGTGTGACCGGTCGAGCCGTCGTGGACCGCTGGGTCCCGAGCTCGCGGAGCACCTCGTCGGTGTGCTCGCCCAACGCGGGCACCGGTCGTCGGGGGGCGTACGTCTCGCCGTCGAAGCGAACCGGCGTCGCCACCGTTCGCATCGGCGTGTCCGGAGCCGCCGACGGGTCGTCGGTGTCGACGAACGCGCCGATCGCGTGGGCCTGCGGGTCGGCGGCGACGTCGGCCATCGTCTGACACGGCGCCCACCACACGTCGTGGCGGTCGAAGCGCTCGGCCCACTCGGTGAGCGGCCGGGTCGCGAACACGGCGTCCAGTTCCGCGATGAGCTC
>SKSP01000526.1 GCA_007122945.1 Ilumatobacteraceae bacterium
CGATGAGCAGAAGTTCAAGATCTTGCGTGGGAACGCGGAGAAGCTGTATCAGTTCACCCCGGACACCCCGCCCGACATCACCCGCCCCTGACCGAGCGACCCGGGGCACGGCATGCTGTCGGACGCGAAGGTCCTCGTCACCGGCCCGGCCGGCCAGATCGGGTCAGCGATCGTGCGGGCCCTCGCGGCCGACAACGAGGTGTGGGGCATCGCCCGGTTCGGCGATCCGGAGGCCCGGGCGCGCGTCGAGGCGCTCGGCGTCACGACCCGGGCGGTCGACTTCGCCGACCCCGACCTGTCCGACGTCCCCGACGACGTCACCCACGTCGTCCACCTCGCGGCCTACATGGGCCGCGACGGCGACGACGACCACGCGATCACCGTCAATGCCGAGGGCACCGGCGTGCTGTTGCAGCACTGCCGGCGCGCCCGGGCGGCGTTGGTGATGTCCACCTTCTCCGTGTACCGGCCGAACGACGACCCCACCCACGCCTACTCCGAGGGTGACCGCCTGGGTGAGGCCAACGCGCCGCACTCGCCCACCTACTCGGTGTCCAAGATCGCTCAGGAAGCCGTCGCGCGGACCGCCGCCCGCACACTCGACCTCCCGGTGGTGATCGCCCGCATGAACGCGGCCTACGGCGACGACGGTGGGCTGCCCGCCCATCACCTGCGCGCGGTGCTGGCCGACGAGCCCGTCGTGACCCGCTGGGACCCGTGCACCTACAGCCCGATCCACACCGACGACATCGTCGCCCAGCTGCCGGCCATGCTCGATGTCGCGTCGGTGCCGGCCACGATCGTGAACTGGTGCGGCGACCAACCGGTGAGCGTGCAGGAGTGGACCGCCCACCTCGGAACGCTGACCGGTCGCGACGCGCGCGTCGAGGTGGTGGATCAGCCCGGCACCCAACGGTCGGCCATCGGCGACCCGACGAAGCGCCGGCTGGTCACCGGGCCGTGCCGGGTCGACTGGCGGGACGGCATCGAGCGCATGGTCGCGGCCCGCGCGCCACGCTAGATCGGCAGCGGGCCGGACCGGCAGCGGCGTGCCCTAGTATCGGCGTCATTGCCGTGGCGGGCCGGGGCGCGCGAAGGGGGCGCATGACGACACAGCCGATCACCGATCACACCGACGCCCACCCGGGCGCGACCGGTCATCTGCCGGTGAGCGACGGCCTCGTCGCGGTGGTGTCGCGCGAGTGCCCCACCTGCCGACAGGTCGAACCCGTCCTCGCCGAGCTCCTCGCCCGAGGCGTGCCGCTGGTGGTCTGCGCGCAGGAGGACCCGGCGCACTGGTCGCTGCTCGCCGCCGCTCACGTGGTCGACGACGCCGAGCTGTGGTGCTCCCACGAGCTGGGCGTGGAAACCGTGCCCACGCTCGTCCGCCTCGCCGATGGCCAGGTGGTCGCGCGCACCGAGGGATGGTGGCGCGAACGGTGGGAGGAGCTCACCGGCGAGTCGGCGCTGGGAGCCGGGCTGCCACCACAACGCCCGGGCTGCGGATCGCGAACCACCGACCCGGCGCTGGCCGACGAGCTGGCGGTGCGCTTCCACGGACACGCGCTGCACAGCCGGCGCGTCACGATCGGCCCGTTGGAGGACGAGGTCGAGGCCCTCTACGACCGCGGCTGGTCGGACGGCCTGCCGCTGGTGCCCCCGACCCCGTCGCGGGTGCTGCGGATGCTCGAAGGCACCACTCGGGCACCCGACGACATCGTGGCGGTGGTGCCACCGCTGCTCGCGGAGTGCACCGTGGAGAAGGTCGCCGTCAACGCGGTGATGGCAGGCTGTCGACCCGAGTACCTGCCGGTCGTGCTCGCCGCCGTCGAGGGCGCGTGCAGCGACGAGTTCAACGCCCACGTCGTGCTGGCCACCACCAACCCCTTCGGGCCGATCGTGGTCGTCAACGGGCCGATCCGGCACGCGATCGGCATGAACTCAGGCGTGAACGCCCTCGGCCAGGGCAACCGGGCCAACTCGACGATCGGCCGGGCGCTGCAGCTGGTGATCCGCAACGTCGGCGGCGGCCGGCCCGGCGAGGTCGACCGCGCCACCCTCGGCAACCCCGGCAAGCTCGGGGTCTGCTTCGCCGAGGACGAGGAAGGCTCACCGTGGGAGCCGCTGTCGGTCTTCCGAGGCGTGCCGCGGGGCACCGACGCGGTGACGCTGTTCGCCGGCGAGGGCCCGCGCAACGTGATGGACCAGCTGTCGCGCGACGCCGACTCGCTGGCTCGGAGCTTCGCGGCGTGCCTGCGCACCGTCCAGCACCCGAAGCACGTGCAGACCTACGACGCGATGCTCGTCGTCTCGCCCGAGCACGCCGCTCGGTTCCGCGACGCAGGGTGGAGCCGCACCCGCCTGCTCGACGAGCTGCACCGGCTCACGGTGATGCCCGGTGAGGAGCTCGTGCGCGGGGCGGGCGGCATCGAGCAGGGCCTGCCGGCGGAGGAGGCGGTCGGGACCATCCCCAAGTTCCGCCCCGACGGGTTGCACGTGGTGCAGGCCGGCGGCGGGGCCGGGCTCTTCTCGGCCATCATCGGAGGCTTCCGCGCGTCGGAGGCCGTGACCAGGGAGATCCGACCGTGACGACGATCGTTACCGACCGCGCGGCGACACCCGCCGCACCGACCGTGCCCGGGCGCACGATGCTGGACCCGACCTCGGAGGTCGACGCCAGCCCACGCTCGCTCACCCCGCGCCCGACCTCGCTCGACGGCGCCACGGTCGCGCTGCTCGACATCAACAAGGCTCGCGGCGACGTGTTCCTCGACCGGGTCGAGCAACTCCTCGTGGAACGGGGGGTGCGCGTGCTGCGCTTCGTCAAGCCCACGCTGGCCAAGCCGGCGCCGGTGGACCTGCGCCAGGAGATCGCCACCCAGTGCCACCTGGTGATCGAGGCCCTCGCCGATTGAGGCAGCTGCACGTCGTGCGGTGTGCACGACATCGTGGACATGGAGCGCCGCGGCCGCCCGGCGGTGCTCGTCGCGTCGCGCGCCTTCGTGGAGGCAGCGGCGGCGCAATCGGCCGCGCTGGGCATGGACGTGGCTCGGGTGTTCGTCCCGCACCCGATCCAGGACCGCACCGACAGCGAGCTGCACGCGTACGCTGACGCCGCGATCGACGAGATCATCGACCGCTTGACCGCTTGACCGTTCGGCCGTTCGGCCGTTCGCAGAGGAGGACCCATGCCGTTCCTGGACCGCAAGGTCGCCATCGTCACCGGTGCCGGAACGGGCATCGGTCGCGGCGTGTCCATCGCCCTCGGCCGCGAGGGGGCGCACGTCATGGTGAGTGGCCGCAAGCAGGAGTTGCTCGACGAGACCGCGGCGATGGTGCGTGACGTCGGCGGGACCGCGCTGACGGCGATCTGCGATGTCACCGACACGCATCAGCTCGACGCGCTCGTCGAGACCACCGTGCGCGAGTTCGGCACGATCGACATCCTCGTCAACAACGCCCAGAGCCCCATGGCCAACGTGCCGCTGCTCGACTGGCCCGACGAGAACTTCGCCGAGGGCTTCGAGGCCGTGGCGTTGGCGACGTTCCGACTGATGAAGGCGTGCCACCCCTACCTTCGTGGTGGCGGTGTGATCGTCAACTTCGGCACCGGTGCCGGCATCCGCCCCGACCCGGTCGGCTATGGCTGCTACGCCGCGATCAAAGAGGCGGTCCGCACGCTGTCGCGGACCGCAGCGGTCGAATGGGGGCCCGACGGGATCCGGGTCCACACGGTCGTCCCACTCGCGAGCAGTGACGCACTGCGTGCCTGGGCCGAGCATCGACCCGAGGAGTCGCGCAAGTTCTTCGACACCGTGCCGCTCGGACGCCTCGGCGACCCCGAAGCCGACATCGGGCGGGCGATCGCGTTCCTGTGCGGGCCCGACAGCGCGTACATCACCGGCAACACGATCGCGATCGACGGCGGTCAGGCCTACCTGCACTGAGGGTCGCCCGGGTCGACGCGACGACCGGTGTGTCGAACGGCATCGTGATGCACCCGCCCCGCGATCGAGGTCGGCGGCGGCTGCCGGCGCGCTAGCGTGGCGGGATGGTCGCCGACTCGTGGTTGCCGGAGCTGGGCCCTGCGAGCGACAGCTGGGATCGGCTCACGGAGCGCCAGCCCGAGATCTTCGACGCCCTCGCCGAGATGCAGTCCGTGTTCTGGGAACTCGTCGATCCCGTCATCCTGGAGCTCTGCCGGATCCGCATGGCCACCATCCTCGGAGCGGAACGCGATCGCGAGCTGCGCAGTGGGCGGGCGCCTGCCGTCGCGCTGGAGGCCAAGGTGGAGGAGCTGCCGCGGTACACGACCTCGCCGGTGTTCTCGGCCGCAGAACGGGCGGCAGTCGCGCTCGCCGAGCAGTTCGTGCTCGACGTCAAGGGTGTGACCGATCAACAGGTGGAGGCCGTGAAGGAAGCGCTCGGCGCCGAGCAGTGCTACGCACTGGTACACGCGTTGCAGTCGTTCGAGGCGCTCCAACGCGCATGCCTGGTGCTCGGTGTCACGCCGGTCCCCGCAACCATCCGCGCAACAGCTGAGATCCCTGAGTCCCCAGAGAACCACGACAACCCAGAGAACCACGACAACCCAGAGAACCACGACAACGAGGTGTGAGAGATGGCCCCACGCGTGCCGCTGACGTCGACGACCCCCGGACCACTCGGGATCCCGGACACCAGCGGGCTGTGCCCGGATCTGTCACCGGCTCGGCGCCGGTGGCACAGGGCGGTCACCGAGCAGCGCGCGGTGGACCCGGTCACGCAGGAAGTGGTGCGACTGCGGAATGCCCGCCGTCAGGACTGCCACCTTTGACTCGGGGTGCGCAGCGCAGTTGCGTTGCAACACGGAGCGACCGAGGACCTGCTCCGAGCGACCCTCGCCGACGACGATTCGCTCCTGACCGCGGAGCAGCGCGCGGCACTCGTGCTCGCCGACGCGTTCCTCGACGATCCAGCGGGTCTCACCGCAGCATCGGCGGAACAGATCCGGTCCGCGTTGACGACCGAACAGGTCATCGAGCTCGTGGTGCGTCTGATGCAGTGGTCCGGCAACAAGGCCATGATCGCACTCGGGCTCGACCTCGACGAGGTGCGACCGCAGGTGTACTGACCGTACGA
>SKSP01000453.1 GCA_007122945.1 Ilumatobacteraceae bacterium
ACGCCGACCGCGCGCACCGCTCCGTCCTCGTCGTGGAGATCGAAGTGGACTCGTGCGCCCGCCCACCGGGCAGCTGGCTCCACATCGGCGGCGTACGTCCTGAACGCCCGGCTGCCTCGGATCACCTCGCCCTGACCGGACTTGGGGTCGAACCACTGCATCACTCCATCAGGCATCGACGACACCTCCTGTGACCAGGATGCGCTCACGACCGCCGTCACGGACAGGGGCGAACGTCCCGGGCCGACGTTCGGGGCGTTGGGCCTGGCCCGACCTCGTCGCGCACGCCGCCAGCGACGCTGTGCATGCGGTCGCGGATCGAGGGGGATCGGCCGTGACCTCCGGCCCTATGCGTAGGCCCGGTGCGGTCGTACGTTCGAGAGACCCTTCTCGATGTGGAGTCGGGTCACGATGAGGAGCTGAGTGATGATCTTCGAAGAGACCGTTGTGCTGTCCGTACCGTTCGACGAGGCACTGTCTCGGACGAAGCAGGAGTTCGCCGCTCAGGGCTTTGGCGCGCTCACCGAGATCGATGTGCAGGCGACGCTGGCCGAGAAGACCGGTAAGCAGATGGGCCGGTACGTCATCGTCGGTGCCTGCAACCCCGATCTCGCCGGCAGGGCGTTGGATGCCGAACCCCAGATCGGTGTGCTGCTGCCCTGCAACGTGGTCGTGCGCGAAGCGGAGGGCCATGTGGTGGTGGAGGCCATGGACCCCGGTCTGATGGCGACCATCGTGGGGACCGAGGCGGTCCGGCCGATCGCCGACGAGGCGCGTCGCCTCGTCGGCCTCGCGCTCGAGCGGCTCGCGGCCCCGACGTGAACCCGCCGGTGTCGGCCATCGACAACCGTCGGGAGCACCTCGGTCCGCGACGCGAGAGGGGATGCGATGGAGGACACCAGGCGACGCGGTGAGGCCGACCGGGCGAAGCCGTCGACGGATACGGGCGTGTCTGGCGGCCGGGTGTCCCTGCAGCTCGTGGAGGAGTCGCCGTGGCGGTGGCGACTCGAGCGCACGGGGTCGATGCGGGTGCCCGGGATCGTGTTCGCGTCCCGGGCGTTGCTCCCCGACGTGGCGGCTGACCGGTCGTTGCAGCAGGTCGCCGACGTGGCGGCGTTGCCGGGGATCGTCGTCGCGTCCTTCGCGATGCCCGACGTGCACTGGGGCTACGGCTTTCCGATCGGCGGGGTGGCCGCCACCGACGTGGATGATGGTGGGGTGGTGTCACCCGGTGGGGTGGGCTTCGACATCTCTTGTGGTGTCCGATTGTTGGTGTCCCCGCTGGAACGCAGCGACGTCGTCCCCGTGCTGGGAGCGCTGATGGACGAGTTGGCGCGGCTCGTGCCGAGAGGCACGGGACCTGGGGCGGTGTGGGATCTCCACGCGGATGGGGATCTGGCACGCATCTTGACCGGCGGCGCCGCCTTCGCGGTCGAGCGAGGCCACGGCACCCGACGCGATCTCGAACGGTGCGAAGACGGTGGGGTGCTCGCCGGTGCCGACCCTGCGGCGGTGAGCGACCGGGCGTTGTTGCGCGGGTTGCACCAGGTCGGCAGCCTCGGCTCGGGTAACCACTTCCTCGAGGTCCAAGTTGTCGACGAGATCCTCGACGCGGATGTCGCCGACGCGTTCGGGCTCGCTGTGGGCCGGGTCTGCGTGATGATCCACTCGGGGTCGCGGGGGCTCGGCCACCAGATCTGCACCGATCACGTCCGCCACATGGAGTCGGCCATGGCCCGGTACGACATCACCGTGCCGGACCGTCAACTCGCATGCGTGCCGGTCCGATCAGCCGAAGGCGAGGCGTATCTCGCGGCGATGGCCGCCGCGGCGAACTACGGGCGCGCCAACCGCCAGCTGCTCACGGTCGCCGCCCGCAACGCGTTCGCACGTGCCGCTGGCACCGACCGTCTCGAACTGCTCTACGACGTCTCGCACAACCTCGCCAGGTTGGAGACGCACTTCGTCGACGGCCGGCGCCGCCAGCTGTGCGTGCACCGCAAGGGCGCCACTCGTGCCCTACCGCCCGGCCACCCGGATCTCCCCGCCGATCTCTCACCCTTCGGTCAGCCCGTGCTGGTGCCCGGCTCGATGGGCACCGCCTCGTACGTGCTCGTCGGCGAATCAGGAGGGGACGCGTTCCACTCCGCCTGTCACGGCGCAGGTCGCGCGATGAGCCGTACCGCGGCGCGCCGCCAGATCTCGGGCACCGCGCTGCGTCGCGAACTTGCAGCTGCAGGTGTCGAGGTGCGCGCCGCGTCCAACCGCGGCCTGGCCGAAGAGGCACCGTTCTCCTACAAGGACGTGGACGCGGTGGTGGCGGCCGTCGAACACGCCGGGCTGGCACGTCGCGTCGCTCGGCTCACCCCGCTCGGCGTGGTCAAGGGCTGACCGCTCACGCTCACAGGTCGATCAGCAACCGGCATCGGACATGGTCCTGTCGCGTGTCGACCTCCAAGCCGGAGAGCGACACCGCCTTGGGGGCCGCGCCGGTGCCCTCCACCGTCGTCCGATCGGCCATCGCCAGCACGACCTCGAGGCCGCCGTCGACCGTCGCACGGACCGTTGCGCCGACCGGAACCTCATCCGCGGTGTCGAGGACGAAGATCGCCTCGTCCACCACCCCGACCAAGAGCGACTGCGGGGTCGCCGGTCGTAGGAACAGGTGATGTTCACCGACGACCTCCGCTCGTTCGGTGACGGCGAATGTCTCGACGAGTGCGGCCACCGCCTCCTCACAGCACGACGCCAGATCGGGCGCCCACGCCTCCAGGATCACATCGGCCGTGTGCGACAGCGCGCGGTGCCCCCGTTGCGCTCCGGTCACGTCCCCATCATCGCACCGACACCGGAACGGTCGGAGCTTGCTCGGCGTGCCGGCTCAGGCGGGAGAACGGTGATCGCGTAGTGCGGCGAGGGTCGCGCTCACAGTGGCAGCTGCGGTCTCGTAGACGGTTGCGGTCGCGTGTTGGCCCTCGCTCACGAAGTGGGCCTGGAGCTGGAGTGCGAGCGCTTCGGTCCGACGTCGGAGCACATCCCACTGGCCCTCGGTCGCGCCCATCGCAACGGAGTCGACGAGGTCCTCGGCGCTGGCAGCGGCGTCGAGGCCGCCGTGTGCCGACAGGATGGTGCAGGCGAGTGCCGTCTCCGACGCGCACTCGACCAGGTCGTCGGCTGCTGCGAACCTGACCGCCATGTGCAGGTGGTAGGCGAGTTGCGTGGCGGCCGGTCCGGCCATGCAGAGTTCTGCCATGCCATGAATCGTGCTGGAGATGGTGGGCCGGGTCCAGGGGACTTCGGCCTGTTCGGGAGCCGACGGTGCCGGCCGCGCGTCGGGGGTCTCCCGGCTGAGGTGGCGTACGCGGCTGCTGCGCGTTGTCCGGGCATGTTCTCGAGTTGAATGTGCCCGGGTTCGGTTCGTTGCGGTCCGGGGCCATCCGGTCTCGAACCTCTGCATGAGGACGAGCCCATTCCGGCCTGGGTCGATGTCCTCTACCTGTCGTCGCCTCGATCTGGTTGGGTCAGGGACGGAGGAGGGAGTTCAGATGTCTGATGCCAATGGTTCGTCGGGAGGAGCACCGTTGTCGCCCGAGGAGATCCGAGCACACACCGAGCACGATCACATCGGCGCGGTGTTCGTCGAGCGGCGTCGTGCCGAGGCCGCGGTCGATGAGCTGCGCTCATCGGGGTTCGGGAGCGAGCATCTCGGCGTCGCGATCCGCGGCACCGATCCGGTCGCGTTCGAACGCGACGAAGGCGCCGGGGTGCTGCACGACACCGCGGCGGGCGCCATCGCCGGCGTACCGGCCGGTGTGCTTGCCGGTCTCGCCCTGGCCGCGATCTCCGTGCCTGGTCTCGGTCTCGGCATCTTGCTCGTCGGCGGTGGGGGCGGCGCGTGGTGGGGGGCGATGGTCGGCGGGTTCGCAGGTGTCGCCCGGCGCTCCAGAGCTTGGGGGGAACACGAAGAGATCGAGATGTTGCCGCTGCAGCCCGGCGAGGTGATGGTCGTGGTCTGTGGCCACGGTCACCCCGACGTGGTCCGCGACGTGCTGCGTCGCCACGATGGTCGACTGGTCGATCTTCCGCACCCACCGGCGGACTGACGTGCGGAGATGGGGGTGAGCAGGATTCCGGCCGGCAAGATTCCCGTCGAGCTGTTGGCTCGCCTGCTCGCGGCGATGGGCTCGGTCCCTGCCGAGGTGCGTCTCGGTCCGGCGCCGGGTGAGGACGCGTGTGTGATCGAGGTTGGCGGCGGCGCCCTCGTCGCGGCGACCGATCCGATCACGCTCACGACCGATGACCTCGGTCGGTTCGCCGTGGCCGTCAACGCGAATGACGTGGCGGTCAGCGGTGTACACCCTCGGTGGTTCCTGGCGGTGGTGTTGTTGCCGGTGGGGACGACAGAGGCGCTGGTGGAGCAGGTGTTCGCGTCGATGCACGACGCGCTCGCCGAGGTCGGGGCGACGCTCGTCGGCGGTCACACCGAGGTGACCAGCGCGGTGAACCGGCCGGTCGTCGTGGGCCAGATGCTCGGTCTCGCCGAGGACGGCCGGTTCGTGGCGACATCGGGCGCCGCCCCGGGTGATGTGGTGGTGCAGGTCGGTGAGGTCCCGATCGAGGGGGCCGCGGTGTTCGCCGCCGAGGCCGCCGACCGTCTGGGTGCGGTCGCGTCGGACGTGGTCACCGCGGCCAGGCGTGGTTTGCGTGAACCCGGCATCTCGGTCGTGGAGGCGGCGATCGCCGCTGGCGGTCTCGGCGCGACCGCGATGCACGACCCCACCGAGGGTGGGCTGGCGGCGGGCCTGCACGAGCTGGCGGTAGCGGCAGGCGTGGCGGTCCGGGTGACGACCAGCGAGGTTCGCTGGTTCGAGCCGGGCGTACAGGTGTGTCGCGCCCTCGGTGCTGACCCGTGGGCGACGCTCGCCTCGGGGTCGCTGCTCGCCACCTTCCCTCAAAGCGCCGTCACCGAGGCGATCGAGGCGCTGTCGAGGCTCGGCCCGCCGGTCGCCGCGATCGGCGTGATCGAGCAGGGCAACGGTGTCCGGACGGACGGTGGAGCCGCGATCGTTCGACCCGACCG
>SKSP01000039.1 GCA_007122945.1 Ilumatobacteraceae bacterium
AGCTCGCGCACCTTGCCCATCCGCGACCGGATCACCTCCCCGTACAGGGGATGCACGAGGCGGACCGGTCGCCGACGACCGTCGGTGTCCACGCGCACGAACCCGAGGCGTTCGAGTCGGGCCGGCGACGCGTCGTCGCGGGCGAGCCGCCGCAGATGGTCGAGACCCAGCTCACCCGCGACGGCGAGCACGTCGAGCAGCTCGAGATCGTCGACCGGGATCTCGTCGAGCCGGGCCCCCAGGAGCTCGGCGAGCCGCGACGACGCCCGCGGTCGGGTGGTGAACGAGTGGACGCTGCCGCGCCGTTCGATCAGCCCCTGATCGACGGCGCCGACGATCAGCTCCCGGATGAACAGCGGGTTGCCGCGGCTCGCCTCCCAGAGGTCGTTCGCGCTCACCCCGTCCAGCGGGGTCCCGAGCAGGCCGGCCGCCAGCTGCCCGGTGGCGGCTCGGTCGAGCGGATCGAGGTCGATCCGCTCGCCGAGCCCGTCCTTCCAGATCGCGGCGACCGACGGCTCGGTCGGCGCACCCGTCCGGACGGTCAGGAGCATCCGGGGGGAGCGGCCCGCGGCGGACCCACGAGCGACGGTCAGGTGCAGGACCGCCGCGGAGGTCGCATCCACGAGGTGCGCGTCGTCCACGACCAGCAACCGGTCGCCACGGTCGACCAACGCGTCGGCGAGCGCTACGAGCATGTCGGATCGACGTTCGGCGGGCCGGTCGCCGACCGGGACGACGGGCGCGAGCGCGCCGAGCGGGAGCGAACCCAACGCCGGACTCACGCGAACGGTGTGGCCCTCGACCCCTCGGTCGCGGAGCGCCTCGACCACCTCCTCGGTCAAGCGCGTCTTGCCGACCCCCGCCTCGCCGGCCACGACGACCACGCGGGAACGGTCGCCTCCACGCCGCCGCGACAACAGCGCGACCACGAGGTCGAGGCTCGTGTCGCGACCGACGAACGACGCGGTGTCGAGGATCCGACGCCGACTCACCGGGAAATGATTCCACGTCCGGAGTGGCCGGACGCGCGGACCGCCGGCGCGTCAGCGGGGAACCGCGTCGCGCAGTGCCCCCGGGGCGCACACCGCCCGGCCGACCACGGTGACCGCCACGAGTGCGGCCATCAGCACGAACCACACGACGGCCAGCGACGGCACGGCCAGCATCAGCGTGTACAACACGATGGTCTCGGCGCCCTCCACCAACCCGGCGGGCATGTGCACGCTCGTCGGCTCCCCGTTCGCGACGGCACCGGCACGTCGCTTCTCGAGGAGCGCGGCGAGGTACGCCCACGACACGACGTTGACGTAGAGGGTGGCGAGGAGCACGGCGACCGCGATCCACGCAGCGCGGTCAGCGACAGCGACCGCGACCCCGATCGGGACGGCTGCGTAGACGGTCGTGTCGGCGAGGATGTCGAGGTACCCGCCCAGGTCGCTGCTCGTCCCGCGACGGCGGGCGACCGCGCCGTCGAGCCCGTCGAGGAGCCGGCCGACGAGCCAGAGCGTCACCGACCACGCGATCAGCCCCGCGGCGGCGGTGGCCGCGGCGGCGAGTCCGGCGACGAGGGCGGCGACGGTGAGCACGAGCGGACCGCACCAGCGCGGCGCCACGGCGGCGAGCGGTTCGAGCAGGCGGTCCTTCATGGGCCGGACCGCCCGGTCGATCACCCCTCGACCTCGTCCGCCGCGGCGACGGGGCCGCGCCGCTTGACCGCGCGCGACACCGCGAGGCTGCCGAGGATCAGCACGACCGACGCCACGAGCATCCGGGGGTCGATGCCCGAGATCCCGTCCTCGAGCCGGGTGATCGACGCCCCGAGGAGGACGAACGAGGTCGTGCCCGGCAGCGAACCGATGTTGGTGGCGATGATGAAGGGCCACCAGCGGATGCGCAGGTACCCGGCGAAGTAGTTCACGACGTCGTACGGGAGGAACACGAGACGCATCACGAGCACCGCTTCGAAGCTGTTGTCACGGAGACGGCGACCCCATGCGTTGAGCCGGGTGTCCCGCTCGATGTCACCGGCGAACGCACCGCCGAGGCCGTACCCGACGAGCGCCGAGACGTTCAGGGCGAGCACGGCCACGCCGAGCCCGACGACCGGTCCGAAGACGAGCCCCATCGCGACGGTGAGGATCGACGCCGGGAGGAGCAGGAACGGCCGGACGACGGCGGCGAGCACGAACGCGAACACCGCCCACCACGAGCCGCTCGCGGCGTCGACGAGCTCCTGGGCCGCCGCGACCACGCCGAGTCCCGAGCTGCGGCGCCACCAGAACCACGCGCCGATGATCATCGCCCACACGGCGACGACACCGGCGATCCGCCCGTGGCGGGCGGTCGGGCGGCGGGGCAACCGCCCACCGCGCCGACTGTCGACCCGAGCGGGAGTCCCGACGGGGGTCCGGGCGGGAGTCGGCACGGATGATGGAACCCGACCCGGGTCGACGTGATTCCACCCGGCTCCACCGGGGCGGGAAGCGCCCGACCCGCGACCGGGTTCCTCGTCCATGCCCACCGACACTGTCACGAACCGCGGCCCGACCTCGATCACATCCGATGATCGCTACGAGCTGGTCGTCGTCGGTGGGGGTGCGGGCGGCCTGGTCGCCGCTCGGGAGGGTCGCCGGCGCGGTGCCCGCGTCGTGATGGTGCAGGACGGTCCGGTCGGCGGTGACTGCACCTTCACCGGATGCGTCCCCTCCAAGGCGCTGCTCGCCGCGGCCGCCCGGGGGGACGGGTTCGACGTGGCGATGTCCGGCGTCCGGCGAGCGGTCGCCGAGATCGCTGCGACCGAGGACGCGGCCACCCTCGTCGGCGAAGGGATCGACGTCGTCGAGGGCTACGGCCGGTTCACGTCGCCGTCGACCGTCGAGGTCGAGACCGCCGACGGGCCACGGCGCGTCGTCGCCGGCCGGTTCGTCGTCGCCACCGGAGCCCGGCCCGCGGTCCCGCCGATCCCCGGGCTCCGCGAGGCGCGACCGCTCACCAACGAGACGCTGTTCGACATCGCCCGACGGCCCGACTCGATGATCGTGCTCGGCGGTGGGCCCATCGGCTGCGAGATGGCGCAGGCCTTCGCCCGGATGGGGACCCGGATCACCCTCGTCGAGGCGGTCGACCGCATCTTGCCCCGCGAGGAGCCCGAGGCGTCCGCCGCGATCACCGCGGCCCTCACCGACGACGGTGTGGACGTGCGGACCGGCGACGCGGTCGCCTCGGTGGAGCGCCTCGACGGCGGTCGCGTCCAGGTCCGCACGGCCGCCGGCGCGACCGTGATCGCGGACGACGTGCTCGTCGCCGTCGGCCGGACACCGTCGGGCCGCGGGCTCGGGTTGGAGGAGATCGGCGTCGAGGTCGACGATCGTGGCGCCGTGGTCGTCGACGCGACGACCGCCACCGCCGTCGACGGCATCTTCGCCGTCGGCGACGTGACGGGCGGGCTCCAGTTCACCCATGTCGCCGGCCGGATGGGCTGGGTCGCCGCGTCGAACGCTCTGTCGAGGGTGGCACGCGTCCGTCGCTTCCGGTTCGACCCGGCGCCGGTCCCGTGGGCGACGTTCACCAGCCCGGAGGTCGGCCGGGTCGGCCTCACCGAGACCGAGGCCGCGGAACGACACCCCGACGCCCGCGTCGCCCACCTCCCGCTGACGCACGTCGACCGGGCCGTCGCCGTCGGCGCGACGCGTGGCTTCGTCCGTCTGATCGCCGCGCCGAAGCGCGGCGTGCGCCACCTCGGCGGTGGGCGGCTCGTCGGCGCGACGGTCGTCGCCCCGACCGGTGGCGACATCGTGCACGAGGCCGCGCTGGCGATGCAGACCAACATGTTCGTCGGCCGGCTCGCCCAGACGTCGCACGCCTATCCGAGCTGGGCCGGCGCGATCCAGCAGGCCGCGCTGCAGTTCTTCGGCCCGTCCGCCGGCCTGGAGGCCCGGCCGGTCCAGCGGCCCTGACGGCGTCCATCGATCATGTCGACGTCCGGGGCTCGTCGCCGCGGGCGAGCCGTTCGCCGAACTCGCGCAGCCGGGCGACCGACTCGACGGGCACCTCGGGTCGGCGGGCGGCCAGCGCCGCCTTGATCCGCTCGTAGGTCTCGGCCTCGAGGCCGCACATGCGACAGTCCTCGAGGTGCTCCTCGATGCGGGCCGCGGTGTGCTCGTCGATGTGGCCGTCGAGGTACTCCTGGAGCCGCTCGGCGACGGCGTGACAGTCGAGCGGCGCATCGCGACGCCGACGGAACAGCGAATCCCATCGCATCACGACGGACCTCCCGGTGCGACCCCGGCCCGGCCGAGGTGATCACGGATCCGGGCGCGGGCCCGGTGCAGGCGACTCATGACCGTCCCCACCGGTACGTCGAGCACCTCTGCCGCCTCGGCGTACGTGAGACCGTCGACGTCGACGAGATCGACGACCTGGCGGAACGGCTCGTCGAGCGCGTCGAGCGCGACGACGACCTCGTGGTCGAGCATCCGGTCGACCATGTCGTCGGTGCGCTCGGGCGCCTCCATCGCCATCGACCGTTCCTCCGCGCCGTCGGGGTCGCGCAGCAGTTCCGGCCGGCGGCGACGGTTGCGGTTGATGTGGGTGTTGCGCAGGATCGTGAGCAGCCACGCCCGGGGGTGGCGGCCGTCGAACGTGCCGATCGAACGATGTGCGCGCAGCAGTGTGTCCTGCACGAGGTCCTCGGCCTCCGCGTGGTGCCGCGTGATCGAGTGGGCCACCCGGAGCAGGACCTCGATCTCGGGCAGGACGTACCGCTCGAACGCATCGTCGGGGGGGCGCTGCGCATGTCGGCCCGGGCCGTCGCGATCACCCGTGGCGTCGCGGTCGCCCGTGCCGTCGCGATCATCGGTGCCGTCGCGATCATCGGTGTCGGGGCCGGCCATGTCGCCCACACCGTAGGCGGTCGCACGGATCGCTTCGGCGCAGCACCCGCCGGCGTCCGACCGGTCGGTGGCTCGATCAGTGCAGGGCGCGGACACCCATCAGCCCCAGGATCACGGTGCCGAGCCCGACCACGAGCAGCACGACGGCCCGTTCGCGGCGGGCCGCGACGGTGCCGAACGC
>SKSP01000107.1 GCA_007122945.1 Ilumatobacteraceae bacterium
GCGGGTCGCCGGGTGCCGGCGCGACGGCGCCGGGTGCGCGCCAATCCATCAGCGTGACCGCGTCCGGTGCGACGTCGAGCGACGCGGGCGGCTCCGCCAGGACGACACCATGGGCGGTCTGCCACGGGACGGACCCCACCCCTGGGCCGGCCTCCGGACCGGCGCCCGTCGCGACGACGACCGTCGGTGCGTCGAGCGCGGCCGGGTCGACGCGGCCGACCCGGAGGGTGCCGGGCGGGAGCCCGGCCAGCAGGTGTTCGCGGAGCGCGGCGTTGTCGAACACGCCGTAGGGGCGCTCGATCCGGTGCCGGCGGTCGCCGATCACGTCGACGATCGGCGTGACCGACGCGAAGACCTCGTCGGGGACCATCGGGACGTCGTCGCGCCACGTCGCGTACGTCGCCGCCCACGGCTCGCCGGATCCGTGCACGACGACGTCGAGGCCGACCGCACCACACGCCGCCGCGAGCGCCAGCCCGGCGGGACCGTCGCCGACGATCGCCACGTCGGGCCCGTCGGCGGGAGGCACGTCGGCGGTAGGCACGTCGGCGGGAGGTACGTCGGCCGCCACGTCGGGCCCGCTCGTCACATCCGCTCGAGCTCGGCCATCCGCCGGAACTGCTCCACCACGTCGGGCGTCCGGTGCGACGGGTCGAGCGACCGGTACACGGTCTCCACGTTGACGACGATCCGGCCGAACTCACCGAGGCGCGACATGTCGGGGTCGGCGCCGATCTCCCGGGCGATCTCCCGGGCCGCGTCGAACGCGTCCAGACCCGCCCGCTGGCGCGCCACCGCCGCCCCCTCGACGAACGCCAGGTAGTCGCGCACCTCGGTGACGCCCGACTTGTCGGTCACCGGTCCGTGACCGGGCACGACCGTCTCGACGTCCATGCCGAGCATCAGGTCGCACGCCGCGATCCAGTTCGACAGCGGTCCCGCCCACACGATCGGCTGCCCTCCGATGAACAGGATGTCGCCCGTGTAGAGCACCTTGGCGTCGGGCACGTGCGCGATCACGTCGCCCTCGGTGTGGGCCGGCCCGACCTCGATCAGCTCGACCCGGCGGCCACCGACCTCGAGGTCGAGGCGTCCCTCGAACGTCCGGTCCGGGAGGGTCAGCTCGATCCCCTCGAACTCGAACTCGCCGAAGAACGACCGGAACAGCTCGCCGATCTCGCCGGGTGCCGCGTTGAGCGCGGCGAGCATCGACGGCGGCACGTCCTCCATCTCGGCCGCGGCACGGGCGGAGGCGATGATCTCGGCGTCGGCCACGAGCTGGTTGCCGTAGCAGTGGTCGCCGTTGGCGTGGGTGTTGACGACCGACCCGATCGGTGCCGTCCGGGTGTGCTCCGCGAGCGCGTCGAGCATCGCCGCCGTCAGTTTCAGGTCGAACAGCGTGTCGACGAGCAACGAGGCGCCGTCACCCACCACGAGACCGGCGTTGCTCCATCCCCAGCTGCCGTCCCGCTGCAGGTACGCGAGGCAACCGTCACCGAGGTCGTGGAGGGTGACCCCCTCCGGGTGGTCGTTCGGTCCGAGCGTGCTCCGTCCCATGACGGGAGGTGTAGCACGTAGCATCGGGCCGTGCGGCAGCTCAGCGGCGTCGACACGAACTCCTCACCCTCGCCTGAGTAGTCCTACTCAGGCGCTTCTCGGCCGACGCGCGGATCATCGGGGGATGGCGCGCCTCGTCCGTCCCCACCATCGTCGAGCGGCACTCGTTGCCGGCGTGATCGCGATCACCCTGGCCCTCGGAGGCCTGGGCGTCGCGCGTGCCACCACGGGCACCGCGTCGAGCTTCGTGTCGATCGTTCCGGCCCGGATCCTCGACACCCGCACCGACCTCGGGCTCGCCGGGCCGTTCACCTCGCCGGAGGGCCGCACGCTCCAGGTCACCGGCGACGTGCCGACCCCGTCGGGCCCGGCGACGGTGGTCCCGCCGGGTGCCACCGGCGTCGTGTTGAACGTGACCGCCGTGATGCCGACCGCGCCGGGGTTCGTGTCGGTGCGACCCGACGGCACCCCGGGTCCGCCCGAGACCAGCAACCTCAACTTCGCGGCGGGCGACATCGTGCCGAACGCGGTCACGGTCGCCCTGCCACCGTCGGGGGCCATCGACGTCGTCTACGACGCGTTCGGCGCGGTCGGGCCGACCACCGACATGCTCGTCGACGTGACCGGGTTCTACGTGGCGGGCGGTTCCGGAGGCGCGACCGGCCCGCCCGGACCAGCGGGACCAGCGGGACCAGCGGGCGCCACCGGTCCGGCAGGTCCGCAGGGGCCGGCCGGACCCGTGACGCGCATCAGCCCGCAACAGCTCGCCGAGTTGCGCTGGTTCGAGGACCCGGCCCGCGACGTGACCGTGACCGTCGGGAGCGGTCCGCGCGACGTAGCGTTCGACGGCACGCACGTGTGGGTCTCGAACAACGGCCCGAACACGCTGTCGAAGATCGATCCGAAGACGGCCACCGTGGTCGCGACGGTCCCCGTCGGCAGCAATCCGATCGGCCTGACGTACGGCGCCGGGAGCATCTGGGTCGCCAACAACGGCGCGAACACCGTGACGCGGGTGAACGCCGCGACCAACGCCGTGCAGACGACGATCAACGTCAACGCCAGCCCGCAGGACCTGGCGTTCGGAGGTGGTCACGTCTGGGTGGCCAACTTCGGCGCCAACAACGTCTCGAAGATCGACCCGGCGACGAACGCTGTGATCAACACGATCAACGTGCAGAACGGACCCCTCGGCATCGCCTACGACGGCAGCCACCTGTGGGTGGCCAACCTGACGACGGGCAGCGTGTCGAAGATCGACGCGTCGACGAACGCCGTCCAACACTTCGGCGGGATGGCGGGTGCCCGCAGCATCGCGGTCGACGGCCGCTTCGTCTGGGTCACCCGGAGCAACGACGTCGTCCGCCTCAACCGTTCGAACGGAACCGTGAACGGCTCACCGATCGCCCTCCCGGGCACCAAGTACGTCGCCTACGACGGCACGCACGTGCTGGTCGCCCTGTTCGGGGCGGCCCAGGTGGTCCGGATCAACCCGGTGGCGATGGAGGTGGTGGACTCGATGGCGGCAGGGAACAACCCGGGACGGCTCGGGTTCGACGGCACCCGGATCTGGATCACCAACGCGAGCAACAACGTCCGCGGGCTGCCGCCGTACTGACGCCACTCGCCGTTTCACGACGTCCAGCGGGTGACCAGCGCCTCGGCGAGCATGGCGGTCGGGACGTTCGTGTTGACCTCGGGGATGTCGGGGAACACCGAGGCGTCGCAGACGAACAGCGCCTCGTGGTCCCGGACGGCGCCGCGTTCGTCGACGACGACCCCCATCCGGCACGTGCACGAGGCGTGCACGTAGTCGCCGACGTGGCCGGGGAGCCACGCCGCGATCGCCTCGGGTGAATCGAGCGCCGCGGCACCCGTCCCGGCGTCGTCGACGTAGGAGGCGTCCACGATCCGCTCGAACGCCGGATCGCGCAGCAATTCGAGGGTGAGCGCCACCGCCTCGACCATGCCGGCCATGTCGTCGGGGTGCGACAACATCCGCAGGTCGATGTGCGGCGGAGCCGACGGATCGTCCGGCCGGTCGGGGTGCAGCCGCAGCGATCCCTCGCTGCGGACCCGCATCAGCGCCGGCATCAGCACCCCGTAGCCGACGGCGGTCCGGCCGACGTGGTTCAGCGGGAGCACCTGCAGCGGACCGCGGCGCAGCACGGTGCCGACGGCGAGCGACGACGGATCCGCGGTCGCGTCCGCGCGCAGGGCGAGCGTGATCGGCGCCGACGGGTGGTCCTTCAACCCCTCCCCCACCCCCGGGACGTCCACCCCACTGCGCAGCAGGATGGTGGGGCTGCCGATCGCCCCGGCGCTCAGCACGACCCGGTCGGCCGCGACCTCGGTCCCGTCCACGAGGCGCACCCCGACGACGCGACGGCCATCGAGAACGATCCGATCGACGCCGGCGTCGCCGCGCACCTCGACGTCGTCGAGCGGGTAGTGGTCGACGACGGTCAGTCGGTGGCCGCCCCGACGGGTCAGCGGCACCGGAGCGGCGTCGGGCGACGCGGCGAGGAGGGCTCGATCGACCGCGCCCAGCTCGGCGGGATGGGCCGTTTCGGCGTACAGCCGGTGCTCGGCGTCGAACGGCCCACCCGGCAACGCGACCATCGCGTTGAGCACCCCCGACCCGCCGAGGCCCCGACCCCGCCGGTACGGGGTGGCCGGCCCACCCTCCACCCGGCTGGCGACGAGGCCGTCGATCGTCCGCCCGGGCGCTGCCAGCGCGTCGAAGAAGCTGTCACCCCGCTCGGACACCGGTTCGGCCGTCCCCGCTTCCAGCAGCACGACCTCGTACTCCGGGTGAGCGGCGAGGAGCGACGCCACCACGACCCCCGCGGTGCCTGCGCCCACCACGACCCAACGCACGCGGTCGCTCACGACGGCCGGTCCTGCGCGTCCGGCTCACGCCCCGGATCGAGCCAGGGTGACGGCTCGGCGAGGTGGGCGGCGTCGTTGTACCGGACGAGCCGCCACCGACCGGGCCGAACCCGCACCAGCTCGGTCAGCGACGCGTTCGACGTGTGCAGCTCGAACAACCCGCTCGGGACGGTCTTCAGCGCGGTGCGCAACACGGTGTCGATCACCCCACCGTGGCACACGACCACGACCGTCGCACCGACGTGCCGGGCGAGCACCTCGTGCAGCGTCGCCCCGACCCGGTGGTGGAACTCGGCGAGCGTCTCGCCGCCGGGGAACGTGGTACCGAACGGGTCGCTCTCCCAGTCGGGCATGCCGTACCGGTCGACGAACTCGTCGAACGTCAATCCGTCGCACTCGAGCCCGGGGTCGTGCTCGCCGAACCCGGCCTCGACGCGAACGTCGACGCCGAGCGCCGGGCGGAGCACCTCGGCGGTCTCCACGGCACGCGGGTAGGCGCTCGAGTAGAGCACGTCGGCCGCGAGCTCGCCCGTCGCCACGAGCCGGTCGGCGAGCGCCTCGGACTGGCGGCGGCCGAGCGACGACAGGCCAGTGCACGTCCGCATCCCGCCGAC
>SKSP01000479.1 GCA_007122945.1 Ilumatobacteraceae bacterium
CTCGACGACGCCCGACGCGAGGCCGAGGCCGCCACCGCCGCGCTCGACACCGCCGACGCGACGCTCGCCGAGGCGCGCGCCGAACTGACGAACGCCCGACGGGCCGAGGCCGACGTGACGGCCCGCCTCGACGCCAACGACGCCCGGTTCACCGCGGCCTCGGAGGGGCTGGCCCGGGTGCAGGCCGAACGGCGCGAAGCGCAGGCCGAACTGGAGAACCTGCAGCGCTCGGTGACGGACCTGGGCGCCCACATCGACGAGGAACGCCAGCGCGTGGCCGAGCTCGAAGCGGTCCTCCCGGCGCTCGACGCCGACGAGCAGGCCGAGGCCGACGCCGCTCGGGCGCGCGGCGAGGCCCGGGCCGAGATGGAGGCCCGCGCCGCCGTCCTGGCGTCGCGTCGTCGTGAGCTCGAGGTCCGCAACGCCAGCTTGCACGAGCGTCAGCAATTCCTCGAGCGGCGGATCGCCGAGACCGAACGGCGCCTGGAGGCCGACGTGGAGGCCCGCGCCGTCGCTGCCGAACGACGCGGTCAGGTGGAACGGTCGATCGTCGCCCTCGACCGTCTGACCGGCCTCGTCGACGACCGTCGCCGCACCATCGACGTCGAGCACGCCCGGCTCGCCGAGCAGCGACGTCGTCAGAGCGACGCGGTGCGGGCGCTGGGCGATCGGCTGGCGAACCTCCGGGCCGAGCGTGCCGAGGCGGAACGGCGCCTGGAAGAGGTCCGCGAGCGTTCGCGCAGAGCCGACATCGACGAAGCGGAGGCCAAGCTCCGATTGGAGACAGCGATCGAGACGTTGCGCCGCGACCTCGACGTGGAACCCGACGCGGCGCTCGCGGCGCCGATGCCCGACGTCCCGGAGGGCACCACGCCGGCGGCCCGGATGCGCGAGCTCGACCGGGAGTTGCGGCTCCTCGGTCCGATCAACCCGCTCGCACTCGAGGAGTACAACGAGCTGCAGCAGCGTCACCAGTTCCTCGAGGAGCAGCTCGAGGACGTCCGCTCGACACGGCGGGAGCTGAGTCGGGTGATCCGGGCGGTCGACGGCGAGATCCAGAGCGTGTTCGCCACTGCGTACGCCGATGTCGCGACGAACTTCACCCGGTTGTTCACGACGCTGTTCCCGGGCGGCTCGGGGTCGCTGATGCTGACCGAGCCCGAGAACCTCCTCGACACCGGCGTCGAGATCGAGGCCCGCCCGAGCGGCAAGAACGTGAAGAAGCTGTCGCTGTTGTCGGGCGGCGAGCGGAGCCTGACCGCGCTCGCCTTCCTGTTCGCCGTGTTCCGCAGCCGGCCCTCGCCGTTCTACGTGATGGACGAGGTCGAGGCGGCGCTCGACGACGTCAACCTCCACCGGTTCCTCAGCCTGATCGACGAGTTCCGCAAGGAGGCGCAGCTCCTCATCGTGAGCCACCAGAAGCGAACGATGGAAGCCGGCGACTCCCTGCTCGGTGTGAGCATGCAACCCGGCGGCTCCTCCAAGGTCGTCGTCGAACGCGTCGGCTCCGCCGCCTGACCGCCCGAGGCCCCCGGCCCCGACCCCGAGCCACCGACCGCTGAGTGACTCTGTGTCGCTGGCTGCCGGCCGGGGCGGCACTGAGCGACTCTGTGTCGCTGGGGTGCTGATCTCGGGGGTGGGGCGGGGTGGGGCGGGTAGCGTCGGCGGGCGATGGATCTGCAGTGGCTCTTCCTCATCCTCATCGCCGTCGTCATCGTGTTCGGTGTCGCGGTGTTGGTCGTCAGCCGGCGCTCGGGTTCGACCGAGGCGCCACCGGCACCGCCCGACCGGCCGGCCACACCGCCCCCCGACCGGCCGGGGCCGGGCGAGACCGCCCCGAGCGGGACGGCCGTGCTCGAGCCCGACACGGTCGAGCCCGAGGTCGTCGAGCCCGAGGTCGTCGAACCGCCGTCGCTGCGGGCCCGGATGGCCAAGGCCCGCTCCGCCCTGGCGGGCGCGTTCGCGGGGGTCATGGGTCGATCGGGCATCGACGCCGAGACCTGGGACGAGCTCGAAGAAGCCCTCCTCCGAGCGGACGTCGGTGTGAAGGTCACCGACGCGCTGCTGGACGACCTGCGCGCCCGCGTCGAGGCCACCGAGATCACCGACCCGGCCGGTCTGCTCGACGCACTTCGGGCCGACATGGTGGAACGACTCGCGGAGAGCGAGCGCGAGCTCGCGTTCGATCCGGACCTCGGTGGGCCGAACATCTGGCTGTTCGTCGGGGTGAACGGCGTCGGGAAGACGACCACGATCGGCAAGGTCGGCGCCCAGCAGGCCGCGTCCGGCCGCACCGTGTTGATGGCCGCGGGCGACACGTTTCGCGCCGCGGCCGCGGAACAGCTCGGGACGTGGGCCGAGCGGGCCGGAGCCGAATACGTTCGTGGCGCCGAGGGTGGCGATCCGTCGTCGGTGATCTTCGACGGTGTCGAGCGGGCGGCGTCGCGCGGGATCGATCTCGTGCTCGCGGACACCGCCGGCCGGCTGCACACCAAGACCAACCTGATGGACGAGCTCCGCAAGGTGCGTCGGGTCGCCGAGAAGGGGGCCGGCCGGGTCACCGAGACGCTGCTCGTGATCGACGCCACGACGGGGCAGAACGGGCTCGCCCAGGCGCGCGAGTTCCGCGAGGCCACCCAGGTCACCGGCGTGGTGCTCACCAAGCTGGACGGCTCGGCCAAGGGCGGCATCGTGTTCGCCGTCGAGACCGAGCTCGGCATCCCCGTCAAGCTGGTCGGCGTCGGCGAGACGATCGGCGACCTGGTCCCGTTCGACCCGGCCGAGTTCGTCGACGCCTTGTTCGACCACTGATCAGGCGGCCCGCAGCGTCTCCTCGAAGAATCCGACCAGCTCGGCCGCGACGGCGTCGGGCCGCGATCGCGGCGCGAAGTGTCCGGCGTCCGGGAGCACCTGCACGCGCGCGTCCTGCACGTGTTCGGCGATGTGACGGACGCCGTCGTAGAACCATGGTTCGGGGTTCGACCAGGTCCCCTGGCTGAGGAGCACGGGGACGGTGACCTGTGTCAGCACGGCCGGGTCGGTGAGGGTCGGCCCGTCGGCCGTCAACGCCAGTTCGAGCTCCCTGAGCTGCACCGGCGCGACCGGTGCGAGGGCGTCGAACAGGCCGCTCGCCTCGGCGTCGGCGAACTCATCGACGTTGGTCACCACATCGTAGAACACGCGTACGGCATCGGGGAGGCGGCCGGCCTGAGCGGCGTCGGCCGCCTGGGCGACGGCGCCGCTGATCCGCTCGCCGATCTCCTCGGTGAGCACGTCGAGGACCGGGGGTTCGTGAGCCGCCACGGCGGCGATCGCGGGCGTACGCGTCGCGGCGCTGAGGGAGAGGGCTCCGCCGAGCGACCAGCCGAACAATCCGACCGGTTCGTCCACGCTCTCGGCCATCGCGACGACGTCGTCCACCAGCCGGTCGCTGGTGTGGTCGTCGTGGTCGCCGCTCAGGCCGCGCCCGCGCGTGCTCATCGCGATGACCGTGTGGTGGTCGGTCACGTGTGGCAGCAGTGGGTCCCAGACGTTCTCGCCGTCCTGGAACGCTCCCGGCACGAACACGATCGGCGGGCCGCTGCCGTGGACCCGGCCGACGATCTCGGCACCGTCGATGGCCGTGGCGCGATGGATCCGGTCGGAGGTCATGAGCAGGCTCCTTTCTCGGGTCCCGCCAACCCCGAGCACCGTGCCCGACGCCACGGGACCGCCGTCCTCGTTGCGTGCGCCCGATCGTAGGGAGCCCCGATGACGGCGTCAACGGTTCCGGTCAGCGGTCGCGTCGGCTCGGCCCGGACGGGAACCGACGTGCCGGTCGCGGCGTCGGAACGGGCATGACACGCACGACACACCCCCGGACGGTCGCCACGCTCGTGGCGGGAGCCGTCCTCCTCGCCGCCTGCGGCACGTCCGACGATGACGGCTCGACCGCGGACGGCGCGGCTGACGACCTGCGAGCCCCGGTCGCCGTCGAGGTGGCCGCCGCCGGCCGCGACGTGGCCTCGGCGTCGCCGCGGGAGCTCCTCGACCCGGTCGAGGGCGACCAGTTCGTGGACCCGGCGGAGGGGGAGCTGACGACCCTGCCGTGGTTCGGCGGGTTCGAGTACGAGGTCGGCGAGGGGCTCCCCCCGCTGCCCACCACGGCCGTCGGCTACGAGTTCCCCGCCGGCACCGACGTCGGCGTCGACGAGGTCGCCCGCATCGCCGAGGCGCTCGGCGTGCCGGGTGAGCCCCAGCGCGGATCCGGACGCGAGGGCGACGGCACCCGCTGGCGGGTCGGTCCCGACGACGGCACCGCGCCGTCACTCGTGGTGGTCGACGACGGTCAGCTCGGCTGGTACGTGTCCGGGGCGTGGGCCGACACGGCGTTCGGTGAACCGTGCGAGGTGGTCGTCGGCGACGACGGCGAGGTGGTCGAGGAACGGTGTGCCGAACCGGCGCCGCCGGTGGGCGTGCCGACGGGTGCCGAGGCCGAGCGTCGGGCCCGGGACCTGCTGACGGCGCTCGGCCAGGAGCCGTCCGCCTTCGAGCTCGAGACGTTCGCCGACGAGTGGTCGGCGTCGGTGACCGCGTGGTTGCAGCGCGACGGCGTCCGGTGGCCGCTCGGGTTCGGGTTCGGCTTCGGCGGCGAGGGTGTCCTGCAGTGGGCCAACGGCTGGCTGGCCGAGCCGGTCGCCGCCGGCCCGTACCCGCTCGTCGATCTCGACGGGGCGCTGGGCCGCCTCGACGACCAACGGAGGATGTGGACCGCCGTCGAGATGATCGACGACATGTCGGGCGACACGGCGGGCGAGCCGGCCACCGAGGACGAGCTGCCCGGAGAACCGACCGGGACGGCCGTGCTCGTCGACGTCCGCGCCGATCTGTGGTGGGTGTACGACGTGGACGGCTCGATCTGGTTGCTGCCCGCCTACACGTTCGTCGACACCGACGGGCGCACCCACACCGTCCCGGCCGTGACCGACGAGTTCCTGATCGTCGACGAGCATCCCGGCGTCGAGGAGCCGATGCCCGTCGAGCCGATGCCCGTCGA
>SKSP01000558.1 GCA_007122945.1 Ilumatobacteraceae bacterium
GAAGGAGCTCGAGCGAGCCGTGAACGAGGGCGCCAAAGGCGCCTACGTGGCGCCGTTCACCCACGACGCCCGACCACTCGGCCATCCCGACAACCACGTCGTGTTCGCGGCCGCCCAGGACCTCGGCGTGCCGTTCGCCATCCACCCGACGTTCGAACCGCAGTGGACGAAGGGAACCCGGATGGGCGCCTGGGAGAACGTCAAGCGGCTCCGGTTGCTGGCGTCGGTCACGGCCTCCGACGGCGTGCGCCACCAGTTCACGACGCTGTTCGACTACGGCGTGTTCGACCTGTTCCCGCGCCTGAAGGTGCTCGTGCTGGAGTCGGGTGGCGGCTGGATCGGGTACTGGCTCGACCGCATCGACGCCGTCTACGGCCACACGTTCATCGGCGAGAAGGTGCCGCTGGAGCACAAGCCGAGCGACTACTTCCGCGAGCGGATCTGGATCTCGTGCGACCCCGACGAGCGCACCATCCCGGCGCTCGCCGAGCGGTTCGGCGTCGACCGGTTCCTGTGGGCGTCGGACTTCCCGCACGCCGACCACACACCGGAGTACGTCTCGGACCTCAACGAGCTCGCCGGCGTGTTCGAGGAGCGCTTCGGCGCGGACGGTCGCCGCAAGTTCCTCGGCGACAACACCCGCGCCCTGTTCGACCTGGAGGTCTGACCCGAACCGTCCGCGCCGATCGACCGGATCCGGCCGGTTCCGGCAGACGGTTCGTCAGCGCTGACCCGAACCGTCCGCGCCGATCGACCGGGTCCGGCCGGTTCCGCCAGACGGATCGGGGGGACGGTTCGGGGGTCAGGTGGCCTGGAAGGTGCCGGGGGCGATCTCGAGCGCCTCGCTGCGGGCGAACATGCGCTGGAGGTGCATCTCGGCGCTGCGGCGCTCGACCGAGTCGGCGAAGGTCAGCTCGACGTGGGGGCGGTAGATGAAGCGGTGGGCGACCATGTCGTCGATCGTGCGCGGCTCGGCGAGGAACTCGAGCATCGCGGCGTGGCGACGGTCGATGACGGCGGCGAACGCGTCGACCATCTCGACGAAGCGCTCGCGCCCTTCGATCACGCCCTTGTGGTGGAACGTGACGTACCAGTCGGCCTCCTCGTCGCGCACCTGGCGGAGGCTGGCGTCGAAATCCTCCAGGCTGCTCCACGCGTCGCCGTAGTACGGGCCGAACCCGGTGAGGTCGATGTCGGAGAGGAAGAACACGCCGCCCGAGATGCGGAACCCGCTGTGGCCGCGGGTGTGACCGGGCAGGTGGACGGCCTCGACCGTGGTGCCGCCGAGGTCGAACACGTGCCCGTCGGAGAAGCCGCGCGCGTCGGGCCGCGGGGCGAAGTGGAACTCCTCGAGCACGGTGCGCGTGAACTCCTCGCGCACCGACCCGCTCAGGCCGTACACGTTCATCAGCCCGTCGAGACTCTGCGCGCCGGGGAGATCGTCGTGATGGATGTGGAGCCGGGCGTCGGCGAAGAGGCCGTTGCCGGCCATGTGGTCCTCGTGGCTGTGGCTGTTGATCACGGCGTCGACCGGAGCCGGGACACCGCCGCGCTCGACGACGGTGACGGACGGGTCGATCACCACGGTCTCGCCCGCGCCCCGGACGAGCAGGGTGTTGCCCGACGGGTAGGCCCCGTTGTCGGGTCCGGCGAGGATGCTCACGGTGTCGGTCAGCCGGCGCTCGGCGTCTCCCCAGTCGACGATCATGGCGTCGACGCTACTCAGCGGCTCGATCGTTCCCAGAGGTCGGCGCGGAGGCGACTGGCCCGCACGGTCCGCTGCGAGATCGCCGCGGCGAGCGCGGCCTGATCACCCACGACGGTGACGAGGCGCCGAGCGCGGGTGATGGCCGTGTACAGCAGCTCGCGGCTGGCGAGCCGCGAATCGGCGGGCGGGAGGATCACGACGACGTGGTCGAACTCGGAGCCCTGGCTCTTGTGGATCGTCATGGCGTGGGTGGTCTCGATGGCGTCGAGCCGGGCGGGGCCGATCAGTCGGTGGTCGGTCTCGGCGTCGCCGTGTTCGAACGCCACGGTGGGACGCTCCTCGTGGAGGACCACCACGCCGAGGTCGCCGTTGTAGAGGCGGTTGCGGTGGTCGTTCGCGGTGACGAGCACCGGCCGACCCGGGTACCACCCGGTCGTGTCGACGCCCTCGGCGGCCAGCCAGCCCTCGATGTGGGCGTTCCAACGCTCGACGCCGAACCCACCGAGACGGTGGGCGCACAGCACCCGGATCCTGCCGAGTGCGTCGAGCGCGGACCGGGCCCGGCCCGCCGCGGCGTGCTCGACGACCTCGAGCAACGGCGCCACGACCATCCCGCGGACACGGTCGATCACGACGCGGTCGATCGCGACGCGGTCGATCGCGACGTCGGCATCGGCCGGCACCGACAGCCACTCGAGCGCGCCCTGGTCGGCCGTGAGCGACGACGGATCGGCCAGCACGGTGGCGGCCCGGTCGACGTCGCCACGCCGGATGGCCCCGGCCAGCTCGGCCAGCGGCGACGACGGCGGGAATCGCCGGCTGTGCTCGAGCACCGTGATGCACCCGGCGAGTGGGCCGGTGGGGCCGGCCGCACCGGTGGCACCGTGGACATCGGCAACCGGATCAGGAGCCGCGGCCGCCCCGAGACCGCTGTCGGCCAGCGGACCGGCGATGTCGCCGAGCACCGAGCCGGTCTCGACGCTGGCGAGCTGACCGGGATCGCCCACGACCACGAGCCGGGCGTCGGGGCGGATGGCGTCGAGCAGTCGTGCCATGAGCGGCAGCGAGATCATCGAGCTCTCGTCGACGATCACGACATCGTGGGGAAGTGGATCGCCGGCGTCGTGCCGGAACCGGGTGCGCGAGCCCGGCAGGGGTCGGAGCAGCCGGTGGATGGTGGAGGTCTCGGTGCCCGACAGCGCGGTGGCCAGCTCGGGCGAGAGCCGATCGGCCGCCTCGCGGAACGCCTCTCCCAACCGCGCCGCCGCCTTGCCGGTCGGCGCAGCCAGGGCGATGCGCGGCGCCGGGCGGTGTCGGCCGGACGGTCCGGTCTCGATCAGGTCGGCCACCATGGCGGCCACCGTGGTGGTCTTGCCCGTGCCGGGGCCACCGATCAGAACGGTGAGGCTGCTTCCCGACGAGGCGCGGACGGCGGCCCGCTGGCGATCCGACCCGGGCCCGGTGAGGAGCTGTTCGGCAACGCTCCCGGTTGCGCCGGCGACGGGTCGGGCGACGGGCTGGGCGACGGGTCGGGCGACGGGTCGGGCGACGGGCTGGGCCCCGGACGAGGCCGACGGCCCGACCGCGGCCCGTTGGAGGAGGTGGCGGGCCACCACCTGCTCGTAGGTGCGATAACGCTCGAGGTACACCAGACCGGCGTGCACCACGATCGGTGCGGCGGTGCCACCGGCGGGCGCCACGAGACGGCTCGCACCCACGGCGTCGAGCCACCCGTCGGGATCGGGCCACGGCAGCCGGTCGAGCACCTCCGACGGATCGGCGGTGCCGGACGTCGGATCGGCCGGCGCGGCGCGCGTCACCTCGGAGGGTTCGGCGGCCGCTTGGTCGCGCACGGCGGCGAGGTCGACGCCCACGTGACCGTGACGGGGAGCGCGAGCGGCGAGCGCCACCGCGAGCACGACCCGAGGGTCGGTCTCACCGGCGAGGCGGGCCAACGTGGTCGCCAGGTGCACGTCGCTGGCCTCGAGCACGCCGGCCTCACGGAACTCGTTCAACGGCGTCGGCTGCTGCCAGACGTCGAGCGGGGCGATCGGGGCCGCCGGTGGAATCATCGCCCACCTCCGGCGAGCAGCCGGTCGAGGGCCCCGATCGCGGAAGGCGACGGTGTCCACCAGCACACCCCACGAACGTCGTCGGCCGATCGGGCCGGATCCATGCCGCGCACGAAGAGGTACGCGGCGCCTCCGAGGTGCTGCTCGATCCGGTAGTCGGGCAGGCGCCAGCGGAGGTAGCGGTGGAGCGCCACGAGGTAGAGCGCCGCCTGCAGCGGGTAGTGGTGGTGTTCCATGGCGGCGACGAGGTCGGGCGCGGCGTACGGACTCGCGCGCCCGAGTTGGTTGGTCTTGTAGTCGGCCACCACGTATCGCTGCTGGAGCGGATCGTCGGCACCGTGGCGGAGCACGAGGTCGATCGACCCGGTCAGCATGCCCTCGACGTCGATCCCGAAGCCGGCGTGGGCCATGCGCTCGGCCCACGGTCGCAGTGGATCGCGAGCGTCGAGATGTTCGCTCAGCACCGCACCGATGCGATCGGCCCGGAGCCGACCGAGTGGGAGGTCGAACTGGACCTCGTCGAGTCGATCCGCGCGCGGTACGTCGCGCAACCGGAGGCCGCCGAGCGGTCCGCCGAGCGGCGCCTCGATCGCGTCGAGCAGACCCCGCACGAGCACGGCGGGGTCGACCCGGAGCCGCCGGGAGCGGACGCGCCGGTCGACCTCGGTCCGCAGCTCGTCCGCGAGGTCGACCGACGCGAAGTCGACCTCCTCGAGCACCTCGTGCACCATCGTGCCGAACGACGTCCCGCCGATCATCGATCGCAGCACACCCGGGAGCGCGTCGGGGACGTCGGCACCGGACATCGTCTCGGCAGCCGATGGCTCGTCAGTGCCCCCGACCATCGGGACCGAGTTCGCCCGATCGGCCGGGTGGTCGACGCGGGGATGGACCGGCTGGGCGTGCAGCACCGCGGCCGACGAGATCGCGCTGAACGACCAGACCTTCCACCACGTGTCGACCCGGCGCTCCGCAACGGCCACCTCGAGCTCGGGGAGCTCGACCCGCGTGTCGGCCGTCGTGGGGCTCCAGCCACCGTGCGGTCGGTGAGGCGCGACGTGAACGGCGAACGTGCCCTCGCTCCGTTCGACCACGGCAGCCAGGTCGGTCGGAGCGGCCGGAGGGTCGTCCTGTCCGATCGCGTGCGCCAACAGCTCGCCCAGCACCCCGCCCGTCTGCCCCGACGTCGTGACCTGGGGCCACCACACGTAGCAGCGGTGACGGGCCCTCGTGAGCGCGAC
>SKSP01000501.1 GCA_007122945.1 Ilumatobacteraceae bacterium
GCCAACATCGAACAGGGCCGGAGCTCCCCGGTCCACATCGAGCCCGACGACGTCGTGTACGGCGTGCTCCCCCTGTTCCACATCTTCGGGCTGAACGTGATGCTCGGGATGTCGTTGTCGCAGGGGGCGACGCTGTTGCTGGTCCAGCGGTTCGACCCGTCCACGGCGGCCGACTCGATCCGGTCGAGAGGCGTGACGGTCCTCCCCGGTGCACCACCGATGTGGGTCGCCTTCGCCCACTTCGACGAGCTGCCCGCCGACACGTTCGAGCGGGTCCGCATCGCGCTGTCCGGCGCCTCGAAGCTGCCCGTGATCGTCGCGCAGCGGATCGAGGAGCGGTTCGGGTTGCAGATCGCCGAGGGGTACGGCCTGACGGAGGCGGCGCCGGTGGTCACCAGCTCCTCGGGGCTCTCGGGCGGACCGAGGTACGGGTCGGTCGGTCGGTCGCTCGACGGGGTCGAGGTCCGGCTCGTGACGTCCGACGGGAGCGAGGCCCTCGTCGGCGACGTCGGCGAGATCCTCGTCCGGGGCGCCAACGTGTTCCAGGGTTACTTCCGCGACCCGGAGACGACGTCCCGGGTGCTCGATGCCGACGGCTGGTTGCACACCGGCGACATGGCGGTGGCCGACGACGACGGGTGGCTCTACCTCGTCGACCGGGCCAAGGACCTGATCATCGTGTCGGGGTTCAACGTGTTCCCGGCCGAGGTCGAAGAGGTCCTGGCGTCGCACCCGGCCGTCGCCGAGGCCGGCGTCGTCGGCGTGCCGCACCCGCACACCGGCGAGGCGGTGAAGGCGTTCGTGGCGCTCGAGCCCGGCGCCGACGTCGACGAGGACGCGCTCATCGACCACGCCTGTGACCAGTTGGCCCGGTACAAGTGCCCGAGCAAGATCCTGTTCGTCGACGAGTTGCCCCGCAACGTGAGCGGCAAGCTCGTGCGGCGCCACCTCGCCGACACGGTCCTGGAGGACTGACCCGCCGGCGGGCGCCGTACGACGGCCGGTGACCCCGCGTGACCGATGACCGACCGCCGCGACGATCGGTCGGCTTTGTGAAATCGTGCACGAAGTGCCTATCGTGATGGTCGATGGCCCCGCACCGGACGCCCCACGTCACGAGACGCCGCATCCCCGAAGCCACCGTGGCCCGGCTCCCGGTGTACCTGCAGATCCTCTCCGAGCAGGCCGAGGCCGGCGTCGCGTCGATCTCGTCGGAAGGTCTCGCCGAGCTCGCCGGCGTGAACGCCGCGAAGGTCCGCAAGGACCTCTCCTACCTCGGCAGCTACGGCACGCGAGGTGTCGGCTACGAGGTCGACTACCTCGTCTACCAGATCCGCCGCGAGCTCGGGCTCGACCACGACTGGCCGGTCGTGATCGTCGGTGCCGGCAACCTCGGTCAGGCCCTCGCCGGCTACGGCGGCTTCGGTGAGCGTGGCTTCCCCGTCGGCGGCATCGTCGACATCGACGTCGCCAAGGTCGACACGGTCGTGGGCGGGGTACGTGTGCGCCACATCGACGAGCTCGACGCGATCGTGCGGTCGAAGGACATCTCGATCGGCATCGTGGCGACCCCGCCGAGCACCGCCCAGGACGCCGCTGACCGACTCGTGCGCTCCGGGGTCAGCAGCATCTTGAACTTCGCCCCCGTCGTGCTGTCCGCCCCCGCCGGGGTCACGGTCCGCAAGGTCGATCTGGCCGTCGAGCTCCAGATCCTCAGCTACCACGAGCAACGGCGCGGCGACCAACGCCGTACCGAGCAGCTCCGCGCCGCCTCGGGTGGCGTCACCCCGATCGCCGGCAACCCGTCGCCCGCCGAGTCACGGCGCGACGCCACCGCCTAGGGTCGCGATCGACATGTCGATCCTCGTCATCGGAGTCAACCACCGCAGCGGCCCGCTCTCGCTGCTCGAGCGCGTCACGCTCGCGCCTCCCGACGTCCCGAAGGCCGTCGCCGCCCTGGCGGCGCGCGACAACGTGCGCGAGGTCGCCGTGCTCAGCACGTGCAACCGCACCGAGATCTACGCCGTCACCGAGAAGTTCCACGGCGCCTACGCCGACATCCGCGACTTCCTGTGCGACCTCGGTGGGTTCCCGCCCGACGAGCTGCACCCCTACCTGTTCGCCCAGCACGACGAGGCCGCCGTCGCCCACCTGTTCGAGGTCGCCGCCGGGCTCGACTCGGCGGTCATCGGCGAGAGCGAGATCCTCGGCCAGGTCCGCCAGGCGTGGGAGACCGCCCAGGCCGAGGGTGCGGCGCGGCTCACACTGAACCTGTTGTTCCGTCACGCCCTCGGCGTCGGCAAGCGGGCCCGCACCGAGACGGCGATCGGTCGCGGCACGGCGTCGGTCAGCCACGCCGCGGTCGAGATGGCCGTCGACCTGCTCGGATCGCTCGTCGACCGACGGGTGTTGGTCATCGGCGCCGGCGCGATGGGTGAGGGCATCGCGGTCGCCCTCCACCGGGCCGGTGCCAGCGAGATCCTCGTCGCCAACCGCACCGCCGAGCGCGGCGCCGCGCTGGCGGACCGGGTCGACGGTGTCGCGCTCGGATTCGAACGCCTCACCGAGGCGGTCGCCACCGCCGATCTGGTGCTGACCTGCACCGGGAGCGGCGAGCCGGTCCTCACCGCCGACTACCTGACCCTCGCCCGGTCGGCATCACGGCCGTTGCTGATCGTCGACATCGCCGTGCCGCGCGACGTCGATGCCGCCGTCGCCGATCTCGAGCACGTGACGGTGCTCGACCTGGACGACCTGCGCGACTGGGCCGACCGCGGGCGCTCGCACCGCCTGGGTGAGCTCGAGCGGGTCCGCGAGATCGTGCGGGCCGAGGTCGACCGCTTCGAGCACGAAGCCACCGCCCTTCAGGCGGCACCGCTCGTGGCCGCGATCCGAGAACACGCCGAGGATGTCCGCCGGTCCGAGCTGGAGCGGTTCGCCTCGCGTTTCGCCGACCTCGACGACGCCGAGATCGACGCCGTCGAGGCGCTGACACGCGGCATCGTGGCCAAACTGCTGCACCACCCGTCGGTGCGTCTGAAGCAGCAGGCGGGCACACCCCAGGGCGAACGCAACGCCGCTGCGGTGGCCGACCTGTTCGACCTCGGCTGACACCGATGCTGCGGCTCGCGACACGCGGCAGCGCCCAGGCGACCGCCCAGGCCGAGGCCGTGGCCGCGGCGCTCCGGACGGCCGGTTCCGACGTCGAGTTGGTCCTCGTCGAGACGACCGGGGACCTGCGCGCCGACGTCCCGCTGCACACGATCGGCGGACAGGGGGTGTTCGTGAAGGAGGTCCAACGCGCCGTGATCGAGGGGCGGGCCGACATCGCGGTGCACTCGGCGAAGGACCTCCCCTCCACCCCGCACCCTGCGTTGACGATCGGGGCCTTCTGCGAGCGCCGGGCGTCCGACGACGCCCTGGTGGGACGCTCGCTCGTCGACCTCGCTCCCGGAGCGCCGGTCGCCACCGGTTCGGTGCGGCGCCGGGCCCAGCTCGCCACGGTCCGCCCCGACCTCGCGTTCTCCGAGCTGCGCGGGAACATCCCGACCCGGCTCGACAAGGTCCCACCGGACGGCGCGATCGTGATGGCCGTCGCGGCGTTGGAGATCCTCGGCCTGACCGAGCGGATCGCCGAGCGCCTCGACGTGACGACGTTCGTGCCGGCCGTCGGTCAGGGGTGCGTGGCCGTCGAATGTCGCCACGACGATCGGGCCACCCTCGACCGGCTGGCGACGATCGATCACAGCGCCAGTCGCCGCGGGGTCGAGGTGGAGCGGGCGTTCTTGGCCGAGCTCGGTTCGGGGTGCTCGCTGCCGGTCGGGGCCCACGTCCACGACGACCGGCTGCACGCCTTCTTGGCCGGCGACACCCCGCCGGGCGAACCGGTGCACCACGCGCGCGACGTGATCGAGCTCGACGGCGACCACGATGCCGACCTCGAGCGGGCCCGCCGGGTGGCCGCGCACCTCCGGGAGGTCGTCACCCGCCCATGACCGGGACGGATCCGCCGTGACCGGCGCCGACCGCCGACCGCTGAGCGGGCGCCGGATCGTCACGACCCGGGACGCTCGGGGACGTCTCGACACGTCGCTCACCGAGCTCGGTGCCGACGTCGTGCACGTCCCGCTGATCGAGATCGCCGATGCCCCGGACGCCGGAGCCGCACTCGCCGACGCGCTCTCCCGTGTCGACGAGTACGACTGGATCGTGGTCACCTCGCGCCACGGGGCGGCACGCGTGGCCGACGCGCTCGCCGGGGCGCACGCCCACGCGGTCCGCACCGCCGCGGTCGGGACCGCCACCGCCGAGGTGCTCACCCGCGTGACGGGACGCCCCGTCGATCTCGTGCCCGGTGTGCAACGGGCCTCGGCACTCGTCGACGCGTTCGCCGACCCGGCGACGTCGCGGAGCGTCGACGGAGCACCGGCGCGGATGCTCGTCGCCCAGGCCGATCGTGCCGAGCCGACGCTGGTCGACGGGCTGCGACGCCTCGGCCACGACGTCGACGTGGTGACGGCCTACGCGACCCGGCTCCGGGAGCCGACGACGATCGAGATCGAGGCCGCGCTCGCCGCCGATGCCGTCGCCTTCGCCAGTGGTTCGGCAGCCGAGTCCTGGGCCGCGACCATCGGCGCGCGCACACCGCCCGTCGTGTGCGCGATCGGGCCGACGACGGCCCGGATCGCCGCCGCGCACGGGATCGTCGTCACCGCGGTCGCCCACGAGCACTCGGTGCCCGGACTCGCCGCCTGTCTCGTCGCCACCCTGGGTCCGCACGGCTGACGCCCGACGGAGGACCCTGACGGGCGTGCGACGCTGTCGTACACTCGCGCCGGTGGCCCGTGCAGGGCCCGCTCGATCATGCACGACGATCTCCGACCCGTGCAGCGCCGGTGGGGGCGACCCGGCGGTGTTGCGGTCCCCCGCCGTGCCCGCGCGGCGCTGGCCGTCGCCGCAGCGCTGACGGCCGCGACGATCGGACCGCCGGCACCGGTCGCGGCATCGGTCCCCGGGGCCA
>SKSP01000401.1 GCA_007122945.1 Ilumatobacteraceae bacterium
AGGCCGAACAGGATGGCGAACATCAGGACCGGGATGAAGACCGGGACGGGCGTCGGCTCGTGGATCCCGAACAGCCCTCCGAACCAGCCGCCCTGCACGGCGACGGCGATGACGCCGTACGCCGCGGAGATGCCGAGCAGGTTCAGCAATGCCGCCTTGAGGGCCACCAGCGGGGCCCGGAAGACCCCGACCAGCAGCACGAACGACAGACCGATCACCGCCAGCACGAACCAGGGGAGCCGGGACGACTCGTGGTCCGCTTCGTCGATGAACAGCGCCGTCGAGCCACCCACCAGGGCCGTCGCGCCGGTCCCCTCCGTGGCCGCCGGCAAGACGTCGGCGCGGAGCCTGCGGACGAGCTCCTCGGTCGCGGGATCCTGTGGGCCGTGCGCCGGGACGACGAGCAGCACGGCGGTCGACGCCGTCGCGTCGACCGGGCCGGGCAGCACGGCGGCGACCGCGGGGTCGTCACCGATCCGGCGCGCGATCGCCCCGGGATCCACGGTGGTGCCGCTCTCCCCGGTCGATCCCTCGACCGTCACGACGAGCGGTCCGTTGGCGCCCGGTCCGAACGCCTCGGCGGTCAGGTCGTACGCCCGGCGGCTCGTGAGCGACGTCGGCCCGGTGCCGGCATCGGGGAAGCCGAAGCGCATGTCGGTGGCCGGCGCGGCGAGCGCCAGGAGGGTGACGACACCCGCCACACCGAAGGCCAGCGGCCGGCGCTGCACGACGCGGCTCCAGGCCGCCCACCGCTCCGAGCGACCACTCCCGGCGCGCACGCCGGGGACGCGCAGACGGTCGATGCGGCGGCCGGTCACGGAGAGCACGGCGGGCAGCAAGGTGGTCGCCGCGGCGAGGACGCCCAGCACGCCGAGCACCATCGCGAGGGCGGCGCCCCACATGTACTCGAGTCCGATGATGCCGAGGCCGAGCAGCGACACGACGACGGTCCCGCCGGCGAACAGCACGGCCCGCCCCGACGTCGTCATCGCGGTGACCACGGCCTCGTGCGGACGGTCGCCTGCGTGCAGCGATGCGCGGTAGCGGGTGACGATGAACAGGGCGTAGTCGATCCCGACGCCGATCCCGATCATCGTCGCCAACATCGCTCCCCACTCGGGGATGTCGACGAGGTGGGCGACGAGCATCGCCACGCCGGACCCGACGCCGAGCCCGACGAGCGCGAGCAGGATCGGGATGCCCGCGGCGATGACCGAGCCGAACGCGAGGAGCAAGATGACGAGCGCGGCCATCAGGCCGATGCCTTCCTTGCCGCCACTGTTTCCCTGTTCGGCGTACTGGACGGCCCAGCCGCCGAGCTCGAGTTGGAGGACCTCGTCGCCGGCCGCGTGCACCTCGGTGACGAGCGCGTGGATCGCCGCTGCCGGGATCGCCTCGGCGCGGTCGTCCAGCGTCATCGTCACGAGGGCGGTCCGGCCGTCGGGTGCCGCGATCGGCGCGTCGACGGCAACCACGTGCGGCATCTCGGCGACCGTGCTCGAGATCGCGTCGATGCGCCCGTCCAGCGTCGGATCGGCGACGGAGCCGGTGGGGGAGTGGGCCACGAGGACGACGGGGTCGCCGGCGCGGTCGGGGAACCGCTCGACGAGGAGCTGGCGCACGGCGGCCGATTCCGAACCGGGCATGGAGTAGTCGACGCGGTGCTCGGAGCCGCCGGTGGCGGCGAGCGCGGTGACCGCGACGAAGAGGATCGCCCAGAGGGCGATGACGGTGCGCCGTCGCCAGGCGCACCACGACGCCAGGCGGTGCAGGGCGCCCTGGCGGAGAAGCCCGGTGCTCATCGCGCCACCGCCGGGACCAGCGCGGGGACGAACCGGTCGAGCGCGATCGAGGCCCGCTCGGCGTAGCTGCGACGGGTCAGCCGCCAGATGGCGCGGATCACGCCGGGGCCCTCGGCGAGCAGGCGCTGTGCATCGGCGGGATCGACGGTGGTGACCGCCCACGGGACGGTGAACAGCATCTTCCGGATGCCCGTTCGCTCGATGGCCTGGCGGTCGAGCTCGTGGTACTCCTCGGCGCTGAAGTGGCGGGCGAACAGGGGCAGGACGTCGTCGTCCTCGGTCCCGAGATGGTCGAACAACAGCTCGGCCAGCTCGGCGGACCGGTCCCGGGCGATCTCGAGGTTGGTGTCCACCGCGCGGCCGCGGGAGACGTCGTCGATGGCCGCCCGGAGCACTCCCGTGACGACGTCGAGACGGACGTGCTGCTCGGCGAGCGCCGCCTCGATGTCGAGGAAGCTCGGCACCCGTTCGGCGAGTGCGGGGAAGAACAGGTCGTCCTCGATGGTGTGATGGGCGTGCAACTCGGCGGCCACGCCCTTGCACATCCAGGCCAGCAGGCGGGCCCGGTGGCGGTCGGCGGGGTCGAGGTCGGCGATGGCCGCCGCGAGCCGGGCGCTCCCGCTGCGCATCGCCTCGTGGATCAGGTAGTAGTTGGACAGGTCGGGGATGTCGGACACGGTGGTCTCCTCGGATCGTCGAGTTGGTTGACGATCCGAGCGTGCGCCCGGGCGGTTGGTGCCGACTTGGGAACGACTGGAAGCCGTCGATCAGCGATCCGCGGCGACCCGGTCGATGGTCTCGACGACGGGGACCAGGTCGTGCTCGACGGCGATCCGTCGGGCGTGTGCGAGCGCGGACGCGGCGACGGACCGGTCGTCGGCGTCGCCGGTCCCGCCCAGGAACGCGGCCTGGTCGCGCAGCGATCGGGCGAGCCAGGCCGGGGTCCGCAGTCGTTCGTGCCCGGCGACGGCGCGTTCGAACAGGGCGCGGGCCCGGGTGCCGTCCCCGAGTGAGGCCGCTGCCCGGGCCAGGGCCAGGTCGACCAGGCCGGCCGCGATCGGGCCGGAACCGGCCTGTGTCCACCGACCGGCGTACGGGGTGAGACGCTCGGCCAGGCTCGCGACCGTGGCGGCGTCGCCGAGCGCCGCCGCCACGTGCAGGGCGAGCGTCGTCCCGCACAGGAACGTGAAGTCGTCGGGGAACGGCGACACGAGGTCAGCGCCGGCGGCGACCATGCTGCGGGCCCCGTCGAGGTCGCCCGTCTCGACGAGGTGCCACGCGGCGACGTTGCGCGACAACCGGTGGAACGTGCTCCCGTCGGCGACGCTGGCGAGTTGGGCGAACACCTCGTCGCCGCCGCCGAGGTCGCACGCCATGGCGACGTGTGGCACGAGCCCGATCACGTCGGCGTTGAATCGGCGTGTGCGCCGGTAGAGGTGATCGGCCTCGTCGCAGATCCGGCGCGCCTCGTCGTAGCGGCCGCGCGCGATCGCGGTCGCCGCTTCGTACCAGCCGAGCTGGGCGCGGACGGTCCCCCCACCGATCCGGTCGGCGGTCCGGCGGGTGGTCCGGAGGTGGTCGATCGCCGCGTCGAAGTCGGTCGCGTCCCACTCGGCGACCGCCAGGTGGAACCATCCGACGAGTGTGACCTCGTCGGTGGCGAGGCCGCGCTCGCCGAGATCGATGACCTCCCGGGCCAGCTCGCGCCGACGTTCGAGCTCGGTGGGGCGCAGCGGTCCGGCGACGTTGAGCAGCACGCGGGCCAGGACCCCCGGGTCGCCGCTCCGGCGTGCCGCGTCCTCGGCCTCCTCCTGGATCGGCCCGACCTCGCTCGGGTCGGCGTAGGTGAGCTCGACGGCGAGCGCTCCCAGGACGAGCGCGCGGGCGCGATCGTCGTCGGGGTCGAGGGCCCCGAGGACGCGCCGGAGCGCGGCGACGACCGGGCGGTCGATCTCGCCGTATCCCTGGTTCGGCCACAGGTGTGGATGTCCGACGAGCGCTGCGGCCCCGAGCATCGCGGCGTGGTCTCGCGCCGCTTCGGCGAGGTCCATCGCCTCGATCGCGGCCTCCTTGGCGGGTGCCACGAGGTCGGCTCGGAAACGGCTCGCCGCCAACTCGTGCAGGGCGTGCAGCTCGGCGTGTCGGTCGACCGGCTGGACGGCGCGCTGTGCGATCAGGCTGCGCTCCCACTGGGTGGCGGCTTCCTCGTAGCCGAAACCCGCCGACGCCCGACTCGCCGCCTCGGCCGCGGCCGTCGCGGCGAGCTCGGACGTCCCGGCGAACCGTCCGAGGAACGCGTGGTGGGCGACCACCTCGGCGCGGTGGCCGAACCCGGGGCCGGCCCGGTCGGCGATGGCACGTGCGGTCCGGGCGTGGAGACGGGCGCGCCGGGCGGAGTTCATCTCGGCGGCGAGCGCTTCGGCGACGAGCGCGTGCGAGAAGTGGAAGCCGCGTTCACCGACGTCCACGACGATCCCCGAGGCCAGCGCCGGGACGATCTGGTCGAGCGCTTCGTCGAGCGGCCGGCCCGCCACGTCGGCCACGACGTCGAGCTCGAAGTTGCGTCCGACCGCCGCCGCGACCCCGAGCAACTGCTGGGTGTCCACCGGGAGGCGGGCCACGCGCCGGCGCACGACGAACTGCACCGCCGGGGGGATGGATCGGATGGATCGTGCCGTGTCGGCGTCGGTGAGGCCACCTTCCGCTCGCAGCAGTTCGCCGAGCTCCTTGAGGAACAGCGGGTGACCGCCCGTGCGTTCGTGCACGACATCGACGACGTCGGACGGGATCTCGCCGTCGCGTTGGTGGTCGTCGTGCCGGTGGTGGTGCAACCAGGTCGCGACGTCCGAACGGCTCAGCCCGTCGAGCGCGACGTGCACGCTGCCGGGCGCACGGGCGAACGCGGCGAGGCAGTCGAGCAGCGCCGGGGAGTGCTCCTCGGACGTCCGGACGGTGACGGCGAGCAGCACGGGGGCGAGGCGCAGCCCGCCGGCGACGTGGGCGAGCAGTCGGAGCGTGTCGGCGTCGGCCCACTGCAGGTCGTCGACGACCACGAGCAGTGGTGCGGACGTGGAGCGGAGCCCCTGCTCGACGGCCTCGTACAGCCGGAACAACGATGTCGCGCCGGTCTCGGTCGGTGGCACGATGCCCGCCGTGACCGCACCGGTGCGGCGGACCTGCTCGGCCAGGTC
>SKSP01000198.1 GCA_007122945.1 Ilumatobacteraceae bacterium
AGCACCGGGAAGGACCCCCACCCGTGCTGTTGATCGACGAGATCGACCGCGCCGACGACGAGTTCGAGGCGTACCTGCTCGAGGTCCTGTCCGACTTCCAGATCACCGTGCCCGAGCTCGGTCTGTACCGGGCGGAGCACCCACCGATCGTGATCCTGACGTCGAACCGGACCCGCGACGTGCACGACGCCCTCAAGCGCCGTTGCCTCTACCACTGGGTCGAGCACCCCGGGTTCGACCGCGAGGTGGCGATCGTCCGGTTGCGCGTCCCCGAGGTCACCGAGACCCTCGCCCGCCAGGTCGCCGCTGCGGTGGAGGCGATGCGCGACATGCAGCTCTACAAGCCTCCGGGCGTCGCCGAGACGATCGACTGGGCGACGGCGCTCGGCCGGCTCGGCGTCGCCCAGCTCGACGAGCGCAGCGTCGCCACGACGCTCGGCACCGTCCTCAAGTACCGCGAGGACCACGAACGCGTCGAGCAGCACGGCATCGCCGACATCGTCAAGCAGGCGTTCGACCGGGGGATGTTCCACGGGTGAACGCCGCGGCGCCCGCCCCGCTCGCGGCCGGCTCGGCGTCGGCCGACGGTCGACCGGCGAACGACGCCGGTGAGATCGCGGTCGCGTTCTCGCGGGTGCTGCGGGGTGCCGGGCTCGACGTCCCGATGAGTTCGACCGTGGCGTTCGCCGAGGCACTCGACGCCGTCGGCCTCGACGACCGCGACGACGTCTACTGGGCCGGTCGCGCGACCCTCGTCCGCCGTCCGGAGGACCACGACGTCTACGACCGCGCGTTCGCGGTGTTCTGGGAGGCCCGCGAGGGCACCGCCGCCATCGACGAACCCGAACCGGTGCCGATCACGCTCGCCATCGACGACGGCGACGACGACGAGGGCGACGACAGCGGCGAGCGCGACGACGACCCGACCCTCGAGCTGCGGTTCAGCGCCACGGAGGTGCTGCGCGACAAGGACTTCGCCGAGTACTCCCCCGACGAGTTGCGCGAGGCCCAGCAGCTCATGCAGCGACTCCGACTGGTCGGCTCCCCCCGACGGTCGCTGCGCCTCGTGCCCAGCCGCACCCGGACGGCCCGACCCGATCTGCGCCGCACGGTGCGCGCCACGATCCGGGCCGGTGGCGAACCCGGCCGGCGGCACTGGCGCGAGCCGGGCACGCGGAACCGACGGCTCGTGCTGCTGCTCGACGTGAGCGGCTCGATGGAGCCCTACGCCCGGGCGCTCGTACGGTTCGTCCACGCCGCCGTGGCCGGACGGCAGAAGGTCGAGGCGTTCGCCCTCGGCACCCGGCTCACCCGCCTGACTCGCGAGCTGTCGACCCGCGATCCCGACACCGCCCTCGACCGGGCGGGACGCCGCGTGTCGGACTGGAGCGGGGGGACACGTCTCGGCGACGGTCTCCGACGGTTCAACGACGAGTGGGGCCAGCGGGGCATGGCCCGCGGCGCGATCGTCGTGATCCTCTCGGACGGCTGGGACCGCGGCGATCCCGAGGTGCTCGGCGAGCAGATGGCCCGCCTGCAACGGGTCGCCCACGCCGTCATCTGGGTCAACCCGCTCAAGGTCACGCCCGGCTACGCGCCGCTCGCCCGCGGGATGGCCGCCGCGCTGCCACACGTGGACCGCTTCGTGGAGGGCCATTCGCTCGCCGCGCTCGACGAGTTGGCGACCGTGATCAGCACGTGTTGACTCGACCCTGCAAGGAGGACGGACCCATGAAGGAACTGCTCGACGATCTCGACCGCTGGCGCGCCGACGGCAAGCGGATGGCGGTCGCCCGAGTCGTCGACGTCGAGGGTTCGGGGCCGCGCGGTCCCGGCGCCGCGATGGCGGTCAGCCTCGACGGCGAGGTGATCGGCAGCGTCAGCGGCGGCTGCGTCGAGGGCGCCGTGGTGACCGAGGCGCTCTCGATCCTGCACGGCGAGCGCGAGCCCGGGATCGTGACGTTCGGCTACTCCGACGACGAAGCGTTCGCGGTCGGCCTCACCTGCGGGGGCACGATCCGGCTGTTCATCGAGGAGCTCGACTGGTGAGCACGCCCGACACGATCCGACGCTCCGTCGAGGAGCTCGACGCGTGACGATCTTCGACGAGCTGCGCAACCGGATCCGCGCCGAGGAGCCGGTCGCCCTGGCCACCGTCGTCGACGGCCCCGGGGTCGGCGGCAAGCTGCTCGTGGTGCCGGACCGCGACGCGGAAGGCTCACTCGGGCACCCCGAGCTCGACCGCGTCGTCGCCCGCGACGCACGGGCCGAGCTCGAGGCCGGGCGTTCCGGCGTGCGCCACTACGGGCCCGAGGGGCAGACCACCCCGGAAGACCTCATGGACACACCCGTGGTCCGGGTCTTCGTCGAGAGCTGGTCACCCCCGCCCGAGATGTGGATCTTCGGCGCGGTCGACTTCACCGCGGCGCTGGCCAAGGTCGCCAAGGTGCTCGGGTACCGGGTGACGGTCTGCGACGCCCGCGAGATCTTCGCGACGCGACGGCGCTTCCCGATGGCCGACGAGGTCCGCGTCACCTGGCCGGGGCCGATGTTCGACGAGCGCGGCGACGATCTCGGGCCGCGCGACGCGGTGTGCATCTTGACCCACGACCCCAAGTTCGACGTGCCCGCGGTCCAGGGGGCGCTCGCCAGCCAGGTCGGCTACATCGGCGTGATGGGGAGCCGCCGCACCCACGAGAAGCGACTGGAGCGTCTCGCCGAGGCGGGCGTCGACGCGCCCGAGGACCTCGACCGGCTGATGTCACCCATCGGGCTCGACATCGGAGCCCGCACCCCGGAGGAGACGGCGATCTCGATCTGCGCCGAGATCATCGCCCGCCGGACGGGCCGCCCCGCGGCCCCACTGCGTGACGGCGAGGGCGCCATCCACGGCTGAACGCCGTCGGGTGCGTCCGGAGGGAACCTGTCAGCCGAGCGGGTCGGCGTACACGACGGTGTCCGCCCGGCGATCGCTGACGAACGTGATCTCGACGAGGTTGCCGCTGTTGGGCGAGTGGACGACGGCGTTGGGTACGCCGAGGTACATCATCACGTGTCCGGGGTAGTACACGAAGTCGCCGGCGACGGCATCGCCGCGATCGACCTTCGCGGCGGCGCGCACCTGGTCGCCGCTCGACCGGGTGATCTCGACACCGGCTCGGGCCCATGCGAAGGTCGTCAGCCCGGAGCAGTCGAACCCGACCCCCTCCTGGGACATCCGGGAGCGGTACGGCACACCGAGCTGCGTCAGCGCACCGAGCAGGGCCACCTGCTTGGTCGGGTGTGTCGTCGCCCAGGCCAGCACGAGGTCGGTGGTGTCGACGTCGAGCTCCGTGGCCGCCTGCTCGGCGGTCAGGTCGCGGGCGGCGAGGAACTCCACGTAGCGAGCCGGATCGCCGTCGGAACGCCACTCGTCGAGGATCTCGAGCGCCCGGGCCGCCGATGCGGCGACCTCCTCCGACGACGATCGGGGCCGGAACGCCTCGGCCACGTCGGACGTGGAGATGACGGTCGCGGCGGTGGCGAGGGGGGCGGCCGACGCCACGGCCAGCGCGACGAGCGCGAACCGGCGGGCCAGCGAGGAGGATCGACGGGACGACGTCATCACGGAAGGGATCATGGAAGCGGCCCGAACAGGGGCAGATGTCACCCGATCGGGGGGCAACGAGTCGGCACCCTAACGTCATCGAACTGCAACAATCAACCGGGCGACGCAACCTTCGTCATCGTTCCGTCATCTGGGGTGGGTCCACGGCAGCTGCGAGACCGGCCACACTGACCGAGGTGGAGACGCTCGACGCCGACGATCCGCGCCCGTCCCGGAGTGGCCAGGCCCCCGCTCGGACGGTCGCCGTGGTGCTCGGCGCGGGTGGCGGCTCCAGGTTCGAGGGCCCCACCCACAAGCTGGCGGCCACGCTGGACGGACGACCGCTCGTGCGGATCTCGGTCGGGACCGCGCTGGCGGCCGACATCGGGCCGGTGGTCGTCGTCCACGGGGACCAACCACTCCCCGGCCTCGACGACCTCACCGATCGGCTCCACCTGGCGTACAACCCCGACTGGGCGGCCGGCCAGATCACCTCGGTGCACCGGGGGATCGCCGCCGCGACGGAGCTCGGCGCCGACGCCGTGGTGATCGGCCTCGCCGACCAGCCGTTCGTCACCGCCGATGCCTGGCGGGCCGTCGCCGCGTCGGAGGCGCCGATCGCCGTGGCGACCTATGCCGGCCGGCGCGGCAACCCCGTGCGGTTGCACGCCTCGACCTGGCCGCTGTTGCCCCGCGAGGGCGACGAGGGGGCGCGGGCGGTGATCCGCATGCGACCCGACCTCGTCGAACCGGTACCCTGCACGGGTTCGGCGGCCGACATCGACACCCTGGAGGACTTGGAGCGATGGCAGAGCAAATCGTGAACGAATTCACCGTGAATCGCCCGATCGGCGAGGCGTGGCCGGTGATCTGCGACCTGGAGCGCATCGCCCCCTGCCTGCCCGGCGCCCAGCTCGAGGAGATCGAGGGCGACGTCTACCGCGGCAACGTGAAGGTCAAGCTCGGCGCGATCACCACCAAGTTCAAGGGCGAGGCCAGCTTCGTCGAACGCGACGACGACACCCACCGCGCCAAGCTCAAGGCGAGCGGCCGCGACACCGGCGGTCGCGGCAACGCGTCGGCCGACATCGCCGCCGAGGCCGAGGAGCTGTCGCCGACGAGCACCAAGGTGACCGTGATCGCCGACCTCCACATCACCGGCAAGGTCGCCCAGTTCAGTCGCGGCATCCTCGGCGACGTCAGCAAGAAGCTGATGTCGCAGTTCGCCACGAACCTCAACACGATGCTCGACGACGACGCGACCGGCGGCGATGCCGGACCGGCCACCGACGCCACCGACGCCACCGACGCGGCCGACGCGGCGGGCGCAGCCGGTGCCTCCGACACACCCGCCGACGCTCCCGAGAGCGGTGCGGCCGACGGGAGCACGGCGGCCACCGAGCC
>SKSP01000410.1 GCA_007122945.1 Ilumatobacteraceae bacterium
CGGCTGCGCGAGCTTCACCGATCCGGCCGGTGCACCGATCGAGCTGTTCCACGGCCCGATCTTCGACCACGTACCCGTCGTCACGCCCCTCGTCTCGTCGTTCGTCACCGGCGAGATGGGCTTCGGGCACGTCGTGGTCAACGTGCCCGACATGAACGCGGCCAACGACTTCTACCGGAACGTCCTCGGGTTCCACGCTCGCAACACGTGGCACCTCGGCGACATGGCGATGGCGTTCCTCGGCTGCAACCCCCGACACCACACGCTCGCGTTCGGGGAGGGGCTGCCGATCCCGGGCCTGCTCATCCACTTCATGGTCGAAGCCGCCACGATCGACGACGTCGGGTACGCCCAGGATCGGTGTCTCGACCAGGGTGTCCCCGTGGTGATGGGCATGGGCCGACACACGAACGACCACATGATCTCGTTCTACTGCCAGACACCCGACGGATTCATGGTCGAGTTCGGCTGGGGCGGGCTCACGGTCGAGGACGTCTCCACCGAGGCGACCTACCAGATCACCAAGCCCAGCTTCTGGGGGCACCGACCCCTCAAGCCCTGAGCCCGATCACCCTCGATCACCCCTCGGTCACCCTCGATCACCCCTCGTCGGGGAGCACGCTGTCGGCACTCCAGAAGGCGCGCATCTCGACGACCTTGCCGTCGTCGTCGAACCGGAACGTGTCGATGATGTGCAGCCGATGCGGCTCGTCGCCCGGCCAGGGGATCGAGAAGGCGAAGGCGGCCGTGTCACCGGCCGTGCGGATCGGTCCGTCGAGCCGCAGCTTGGCGCCCGAGCCGACCGCCATCTCGTAGAACTCGCGGATCGCATCGATCCCGCGTCGCGCCTCCGAGCCGTACGGGTCCTCGACCGTGGCGTCGTCAGCGAACAACCGGACGATCGCATCGGCATCGGCCGCCGTGAATCCGGCGACGTACTGGTTCACGGTCTCACGCATCCGCGCATGGTCGGCCATGGCTGGGCTCCTTCTCCCTGGGCCGTCCCGGGCCGGGTCGACCGGTGCACGGATCCTGGACCACCCGGGGTCGCGGCCGCAAGAACCGATCTCACCCTCCGGGACCGGGCCGGGTGGCCGACCGCGGTGGCCCACCGGCTCGGGGACCGGCCGTCTCACCGAACGGAACGGTCCGTGGGTCCCACGGGAGGCGGCGCCGGCCCGTCGCCTAAGATCGCTCCGTCAAGCAGACAGCCGACCGCGCGAGGCGCGGCCTGGGAAGAGGGGGCAACGACATGACCGTCGTCGACGACCGAGCCGAAGCGTCCACCGATGAGGGGGTGTCGTCCGACCGGTACATGATCGTCTCGACCGACTCACACGTCGGGCCGCGGGTGAAAGAGCAGCTGCGCGACTACTGCCCGAAGGACCTCCTCGAGGCGTACGACGAGTTCGTCGCCGCCTGGGAGCCGATGCGGGCCGGGACCTGGGATCCCGACGGTCCGTTCCGGGGCACGTACCCGTTCACGGACAAGGTGCGCGATCGAACGGCCGAGATCACGTCGACCGCCGGCGTCTACGACGCGGCCCAGCGGGTCGCGGACATGGACGCCGAGGGCATCGCTGCCGAGGTCGTCTACCACGGGGCGATGACACCCGACATCATCCCCTGGATGATCAGCCCCGACATGGAGCTCCAGGCCGCCGGCATCCAGATCTACAACCGCTGGCTGGCGGATTTCTGCGCCGAGGCGCCGCACCGGTTCATCGGCGCCGCGCACCTGCCGATGTGGGACATCGACGCGTGCGTGAAGGAGGTCGAGTTCGCGGCCGACGCGGGTCTCGGATGCATCAACTTCCCGGCGCCGAACCGTCAGTACACGGACTACAACGATCCGGCGTGGGAGCCGTTCTGGGCGGCGGTCACCGAGTCCGGTCTCCCGCTGACGACCCACGGCGGCAGCGGCGACATGCCGCCGTACTCCGGCCCGGCGGCGTGGGCGCTGTACATGTCCGACCTGTTCTTCTACTCGCGTCGGGCGCTCCACTATCTCGTCTGGGGTGGCGTGTTCGAGCGACACCCGACGTTGAAGATGGTGTTCACCGAGCAGCGCTCCGAATGGGTGCCGGCGACGCTCGACCATCTCGACTCGATCTACCTCTCGGAGTTCCACGACTGGAAGAGTGTCATCCCGCGCCGACCGAGCGAGTACTTCCGCCAGAACTGCTGGGTGGCGTCGAGCTTCATGGCGCGCTTCGAAGCCGAGATGCGCCACGAGATCGGCGTCGACCGCCTGATGTGGGGGAGCGACTACCCGCACTACGAGGGCTCCTACGGCAACACCGACGCGTGCCTCCGCGCGACCTTCGCCGGCCTCCCGGTCGACGAGGTGCGCCTCCTCCTCGGCGAGAACGCGATCAACTGCTTCGGCCTCGACCGCGACGCGATCCGCTCGATCGCCGATCGGATCGGCCCGTTCCCGGCCGACGTCGACCGGCCACTCGACCCGTCCGAGGAGCCCGAGGTCACCGGATGCGCGTTCCGGAAGCTGAGCACCTGGGGATGACCGGGGCTGTCGGGCACCGCCGGCGGACCGGTCGACCCGAGATCGCGTCTGTGCCGGTCGCGGCGCCGGCACTGCGCCGCCGGTGCGCAGAGGGCTGACGCCGTGCTGCGCATCCTGCTGAAGAAGATCTGGCAGATCCTGCCGGTGCTCGCCCTCGTGAGCCTCGGCGCGTTCTTCCTGCTCGAGCTCGTCCCGGGCGACCCGGCGGTGGCCGTCCTCGGTCCGACCGCCGCGCCGGAGGAGTATGCCCGGGTCCGTGAACGACTGGGGCTCGATCTCCCGGTGGTCGAGCGGTACCTGGACTGGGTCGGCGGCGTGATCACGGGCGACCTCGGCCAGTCGATCTTCCCCCCCAACCGGAGCGTCACCGACATGATGGCCCAGCGCCTTCCGGTGACGATCCAGATCGCGCTGATGTCGCTCGGGCTGTCACTCCTGATCGCCGTCCCGATCGCCCTGCGGACCGCCTACCGGCCGAACGACCCGATCGATCGCACCGCCACCATGGGGGCGTTCACCGCGATCTCGACGCCCCCGTTCCTCGCCGGCCTGCTGTTCGTGTTCTTCCTCATCTTCAACCGGGGCATCGTGCAGATCGCGGCGCTCGTGATCGGCCTGCTGCTCGCCGTCTACCTGGGCCGCGCCAACCTGGCACGCGTCAGGACGATCCCTCCGAGCCCGATGCGCAACCGTGCGGTGCTCACCATGGTCGCGGCGTTCCTGCTGCCGATCGTCGTCGGGGTGCTGATCGCCAAGTTCCTCCCCACGTTCCCGCGCCAGGGGTACGCCCGGATCACCGAGGAGGGCGTCTTCTCCAACCTCAGGTCGGTCGCGCTCCCCGTGCTGACGCTCACCTTGACCGAGTGCGCCGTGTTCGTGCGCGTGTTGCGCCGCGACCTCATCGAGACGGTCGGGCAGGACTACATCCTCGCGGCGAAGGCCAAGGGCATGCCCGCATGGCGCATCATGCTCCGCGATGCGTTGCGTCCCTCGCTCTTCTCCATCATCACGCTGATCAGCGTGTCGATCGGCCGACTGTTGGGAGGGAGCGTCATCGTCGAGATCATCTTCAACCTGCCCGGCATGGGGCGCATGATCATCGATGCGATCAACACGAAGGACTACCCCGTCGTGCAAGCGTCCGTGCTGATGATCGGCGTGGTGTACGTCGTCGTCAGCGCGCTGATCGACGTCACCTATCACTACCTGGACCCGAGGTTGCGACGTGTCCGATGACCCCACCCGAGACCCCCGTGCGGAGTCGACCATCGTCGAGTCCGACATGAACGAGCAGCTGATGAGCCCGACGGTCTTCGCCACGGCCCACGCGTTCGAGGAACCCTGGCACGACACCGAGGCGACCGTGCACCGCCCACTGCCGATCACCGCCGTGGTGGCCCTCGCCGTCGGCGGCATCGCGGCGATCTACGTCGCGCTGGCAGTCCTGACGACGGTCACCGCCGAGATCCGCGTCGTCATGACCGTCGCCGGGCTCGGACTGCTGTACCTCGCCTACCGCGGCATCGGCCAGCGCATCTACGGCCCCGGCTTCCAAGCCGGGCTGTGGCTCGCCGTCGCCTGGCTCACGCTCACGCTGCTCGCTGCGGTCTTCGCCGACTTCCTGCCGCTCGCCGAGGCACGGAATCCGTCCCGGACCCTGCAAGAGCCGGTCCTCGCGCCACCCGACCTGTTCTCGCGGCACCCACTCGGCACCGATCGGCAAGGGCTCGACACCCTCGGCGGCATCATCTACGGCTTGCGGGTCTCGGCCATCGTTGGGATCGGCGCCGTCACCATCGGCATCATCATCGGCGGCACGATCGGCACCATCGCCGGCTACTTCCGGAAGGCGGTCGATCAGGTCGTCGAGCTCCTGACCAACTCGATGCTCGCGTTCCCGCCGCTCATCTTGCTGCTCGGCATCGCCGCGGTGCTCGACAGGAACGTGCGGAACACCACGATCACCTTGTCGGTCCTCAGCATCCCCATCTACGCGCGCCTGGCACGGGCGACCGCGATGGTCATCAGCCAGCGCGACTTCGTGCTGGCGGCGAAGGCACTCGGGGCGAAGAGTCGCCGCATCATCATCAAGGACATCGTGCCCGGAGTGATCCGCCCGGTGCTCGCCTACGCCTTCGTCATCATCGCCGCCATCGTGGTCGCCGAAGCGTCCCTCAGCTTCCTCGGCCTCGGGATCCCGCGACCGGAACCGACGCTCGGCAACATGATCAGCGCGGGCCAGGGCGACTTCGACACGTACCCGCACGTCGTGTTCGCGCCCGCGATCGCGCTGTTGATCACCGTCTTGTCGCTCAACCAGATCGGCGAGTACATGCAGTCCCGGTGGAACCCGACCGAATCGAAGCTGTGACGACCGGACGGTGACGATCACCGGACACGAGAACGCCACCGTCCGACGGGCGGCGGCCAATGCAGGAGGACGACCGACATGACCGAACCACAATTCGACGTGACACCCGCCCGCGCGCGCGACATCACGAGCTACGACATCGAGAGCGACGTCGTCGTCGTGGGCGGCGGATGTGCGGGCGTCTCCGCTGCGATCGGCGCCGGGGCTGCCGGGGCGGACGTGGTGCTCCTCGAGCGCACCGGCGGCCTGGGCGGGGCGTCGGCGATGTCGGGTGGTCTGATCTACCTCGGCGGCGGCACGGCGCTCCAGCGGGCCTGCGGCATCGAGGACACGTCCGAGGAGATGCACAAGTTCCTGATGGCCGCGACGGGTCCGGGGCCCGACGAGGCGAAGATCACCGCCTATTGCGAGGGGAGCGTGGCCCACTACGACTGGCTCGTCGAGTGCGGCATCCCCTTCAAGGCGAGCATCTACGGTGGCACGTTTCCCGAGCCCGAGACCGACGACGGGCTGATGTACTCGGGTGGGGAGGACACCTATCCCTGGTACGAGATCGCCACGCCCGCGCCCCGTGCCCACATCCCCCAGATGCAGGACAAGAAGCCCGGCGAGCGCTCGGCCGGATGGATGCTGATGCACCACCTCGCCGAGACGGCCGAGCGACACGGTGTCCGGAACGAGTTCAACACCACGGTCGAGCGTCTCGTGGTGGACGACGGCGCGGTGGTCGGACTCGTCGCTCGACGGTTCGGCGACAGCGTGACGATCCGAGCCCGCCGCGGCGTCGTGCTCGCTGCCGGGGGGTTCGTCTACAACGACTCGATGCTGGCCCACCACGCACCGATGCTGCTCGGCCTCAACAAGCTCGGGACCGACGCCGACGACGGCAGGGCGATCCTCATGGCTCAGGCCATCGGCGCCGCCGTGAAGCACATGGACGCCAGTGAGTGCGCCTACGCGGGCACGACCGGGCTCATCGCACCGTCGATCGTCGTCAACGCGCACGGTCAGCGGTTCATCAACGAGGACACCTACTTCGGTCGCGTCGGTCAGGCCGTCCTGTTCCGCCAGGACGCCCGGTCGGTGGTGGTACTCGACGAAGAGACCTGGGAGAAAGTCCCACCGTACGAGCGGATGCTCCAGCCGACCTCGGTCTGCGCGACCCTGGCCGAGCTCGAGTCGGAGATGGGGTTCCCGGCCGGTTCGCTCGAGCAGACCGTGACGACGTACAACGAGCACGCCGCCGAGGGCAAGGACCCGATCTTCGGCAAGCAGCAGCACTGGCTGAAGCCGCTCCGGTCGCCGTTCGCCGCGATCGACCTGCGGAGCAAGATGTTCCTCACCGTCTTCACGCTCGGAGGCCTCGACACGACGGTCGACGGCGAGGTGCGCAACGTCTCGGGGGAGACGATCCCGGGTCTCTTCGCCGCCGGTCGTACGACCTCGGGCATCCCCGCTGCCGGGTACCTGAGCGGTTCGTCGCTCGGCGACGGCACGTTCTTCGGGCGTCGCGCCGGACGCGCCGCCGTCGCCGACTGATCAGCGACGGCGCCCGCGGTCAGCGCAGCTTCGAGATGACCTCGTCGCCGAATCGCCGGATCGCGTCGATCTTGTCCTGCAACGGCTCGCTGTCGGCCTCGAGGCTGTAGGGCATGAACTTGCTGAACCCGCCGCCGGTGTGGGTGACCCCTGCCGCCGCGAGCCGCTCGATCCCGTCGAGCGTCATGGAATCAGCGTTGCTGGCGTAGACGTCGAACGGCAGATGATCGCGACCGAGCTCGCGCCGCCGCTCGTGGATCCGGGCGACGATCGCGGTGATCTGCTCGGTCGACATGCCCGCCGGCATCCACCCGTCGGCGATCCGGGCCGCGCGCTCGATGTTGACGTCGGCGTGGCCACCGATGATCACCTTGATCGGCTCCGTCGGAGCCGGGTTGATCTTGAACGACGGGAAGTCGTAGAACTCCCCGTGGTACTCGAAGTACTCCCCGGTCTCGAGCCCACGGATGATCTCGATGCACTCCTCGAAGCGCCTGCCGCGCCGCTCCCACGGCAGGCCGACGAGCTCGTAGTCGTCCGGCCACGGGCTCGTCCCGACGCCCAGGTCGAAGCGGTTGCCGGAGATCACCGCGAGGGAGGTCACCTCCTTGGCGAAGATCACCGGATGGCGGACGGGCAGCTTGAGGACACCGGTGAGGAACCTGATCCGCGACGTGGCGGTGGCCATCGCCGCGCTGGCGATCAACGGCTCGATGAACGGCTTGTTCTCGAGGAAGGCGCGGTCGCCGTCCGTTGTGTACGGATACGCAGTGTCGGATTCCTCCGGGTACCCGATGCTGTCGGGCAGCACCACCGCGGAGAAGCCGGCCTCCTCGGCGGCCTGTGCCAGCGGCACGTAGAAGGTCGGGTCGACCATTGCGACACTCGTCGTGAATTCCATCTTCGCCCCCAGGTTCGAATCTCGGTCGTCGTCATGCCTACCCGGGATCACGGCCACCGTCGAGCGCCCGGTCCCACCTGCTGAGAGCGCCGACGGCGAGCCGTGGGCCCTCGAGCACGTGCGGGTCGTCTCGGCGAGTGGAACGACGACGTGTACCGGCGAGCCAGCGGCGTGCAGGCTGGACGCGGTAGCACGTCAGCGAGACGGCAGCGAGACGGCAGCGAGGAGACCGACATGGTGGCGCAATCGGCTGGATGGGACGAGACCTTCGACGTGGTCGTCGTCGGGAGCGGCGGCGCCGCCCTCACGTCGGCGGTCCGGGCAGCGAACGACGGGGCGTCGGTGCTCGTGGTCGAGAAGGCGTCGACGATCGGCGGGACGACCGGCGTCTCGGGTGGCGTGATGTGGGTCCCGAACAACCACCACCTCGGTCCGCTCGGGCTCGAGGACTCGCGCGAGGACGCCATCGCCTACGTCACCCAGATCGCCGACGGCACCCCGATGGATCCGCACCTGGTCGAGGTGTTCGTCGACCGGGCGCCCGAGATGCTCGAGTACCTCGAGACGAACACGCCACTGAAGACCCAGGTCGTCACCAACCTCCACGACTACTACGGCGCGATCCTCCATCGCGTCGCGGGCTGCAAGCCGTTCAGCCGCTCCGTCGAGCCGTTGCCGTTCGCCGCGCGCGACGAGCTCGGCGAGCACGCGGATCGCATCCAGGCGCGCTCGACGCTGCTGTCGCTCGGCGCCCAGACCACCCTGGTGGAGGACCTCGGCGGTGGGATCTCGATGGACGAGCTCGCGAAGCGCGAGCGCTCCGGGATGCGGGTGAAGGGTGCCGCGCTGATCGGCTGCCTGGTCAAGGCCCTCGTCGACCTGGGCGTCGAGATCCGCACCGACGCCCCCGCGAGCGAACTGGTCGTGGACGACTCGCGAGCCGTGATCGGCCTGACCGTGGGCGGCGACCAGCCGCGCCGGGTCGGGGCCCGCAAGGGCGTGATCCTCGCGTGTGGCGGCTTCGAGTGGGACCCCGAGATGGTGCTCGCCTACCTCGGCTACGAGGTGAAGCCGCTCTCACCGGGCACGAACACCGGCGACGGCCACCTCATGGCCATGGAAGTCGGGGCGCGCATGGGCAACATGACCTCGTACTGGGGGCAAGGGGCGATGTTCGACCCGGCCATCACCGACGACGAGGGTCGGCCGGCCGGCCAGATGGCGATCGGCGTCGGCCCCGGCTCGATCATCGTCAACCGGTTCGGCGAGCGCTTCATGCACGGGGGCTACACCTACAACGACTTCCCGAAGGTCTTCGGGAACTTCGAGCACCGCTTGCCGGGGCGCCCCAACCGGCCACCCGCATGGACGATCTTCGGTGCCACGGTGAAGGAGCGACAGAACATCCTCACGATGCGCCCCGGCGAGGCGGCACCGGACTGGCTGGTCCAGGCGCCGACCATCCGAGAGCTCGCGGCGAAGATCGGCGTCGACGCCGAGGCACTGGAGGCGACGGTCACCCGCTACGAGAAGTACGTCGACCAGGGTGAGGATCCCGAGTGGGGGGACCCGGACGGCGGTCCGGGCGGAACCGGCGGCGCGATGCCGCTGATGTCGATCGGCGACGGGCCCTACTACGCCATCCAGCAGTGGCCCGCCACGCTCGGCACCAGCGGCGGTTGTCGGATCAACGAGCACGGCCAGGTCCTCGGGCACCGGCGTGAGGTGATCGACGGTCTCTACGCCGCCGGCAACACGTCGGCGTCGGTGCTCGGGAGTGCATACGTCGGCGGTGGAACGCCGATCGCGAGCGGTGCGACGTTCGGATACCTCGCCGCCGGACACGCCGCGTCGCAGCCGGCGCGCGACATCGACCGCGACACCGACTAGGGAGACGTCACAGGAAGACGTCAGAGGGAGACGTCGCCCGCGTTCGCGGGCGCGAACCGGCCGAGACAGGAGAGATGCGACGATGAGGTTCGACGACAAGGTGGTGCTCGTCACGGGCGCCGCATCCGGGATCGGCGCAGCGACCGCTGCGCTGTTCGGTGCTGAAGGAGCGACGGTCGTGGGGGTCGACCGGACCGTGTCGGACGGCGTCGTCGAGTGCGACGTGACCGACCCGGCCGCGGTCGACCGCACCGTCGCCGACGTGATCGACGCCCACGGTCGGCTCGACATCGTCTGCAACGTCGCTGGGATACTCCGGCGCGGACCGTTCGAGGCCATCGAGCTCGACACGTGGCACCAGATGCTGGCCGTGAACCTGACCGGGCCGTTCCTGGTCGCCAGGGCGGCGATCCCTCATCTCCTCGAGAGCCGAGGATGCATCGTCAACGTCGGCTCGATCTCGGGTCTCCACGGCCAGCCGCACAACGCGGCCTACTGCGCGTCGAAGGGCGGCGTCATCCAGCTGACGCGAGCGCTCGCCGTCGAGTATGCCGATCGCGGGGTCCGCGTGAGCTGCGTCTGCCCGGGCGGCGTCAACACTCCGATGATCGCCGATCCCGCTGTCATCATCCCCGACGACGTGCCGCAGAACATGCAGGCCAACCTCCGGATGGTGCCCCTCATGCCCGGGTGGACCGAACCCGGCGAGATCGCCGAGGCGATCGCCTTTCTCGCGGCGGCCGAGTCCATCAGCGGTGCGGCCCTGGTCGTCGACCGCGGCACCCTGAGCTTCTGAGGGGCTGAGCCGATGAGCGACGCCGAGGCGATCATCGCGCTCCTCCGCCAGGTGGCGTGGCTCCTCGACGAACGGGCGTGGGACGGCTTCGACGGCGTGTTCACCGAGGATGCGACCGCGTACGGTGCCGACGGCCCGGGCGTCGAGAACATCGTGAATCGGATCCGCCAGTTCCTCGGTGGGTGCGGACCGAGCCAGCACCTGCTGGGGAACCACGAGATCGACATCGTTGGCGATGCGGCGCGGGCTCGCACGAGCTTCCGCGCCCTGCACCGAGGCCTCGGGGATCGCTCGGAATCCACCTACGAGGCGGTCGGCTATTACCACGACGAGTTCCGGCACACCGAGTCGGGGTGGAAGCTCACCGACCGGGTCATCGAGGTGCGGATCTCGATCGGCGACATGGCGGTCCTCCAGCCGGGCTGAACCTGGGGCCCGGCGGTCGATCGACCCGCTCGACCCACTGGTCGGGATGGCCCCCTCCCCCGGGCCCGGCGACGGGAATTACGGTCGCTCCCATGCTGGGAGGAAACAAGATCGTCATCGCCGGTGCCACGGGTTCGGTGGCACTGCCCGTGACCCGTCGACTGGCACGCGACAACGAGATCTGGGCGGTCGCCCGGTTCTCCGATGCGGCCGCGCGCGCCGAGCTCGAACAGGCCGGGGTGCACTGCGTCGCCACCGATCTGGTCGATGGCGACCTCGCGGCGGTCCCCACCGACCCGGACTACCTCGTCAACTTCTCGGTGATGAAGACCGGCGACTGGGGTCGCGATCTCGACGGCAACGCCGGCGGGACCGGCGCGCTGATGCACCACTGCACGGGAGCACGGGCCGTCCTGCACTGCTCGTCCACGGCGGTGTACCAACCCGGGACCGGGCCGTTCACGGAGGACGCACCGCTCGGCGACAACCACCGTGTCTGGTCGTTCCTCGAGACCTACAGCATCAGCAAGATCGCCGCCGAGAGCATGGCTCGGTTCTGTGCCCGCCAACTCGGCATCCCGACCACGATCGCCCGCCTCAACGTGCCCTACGGCGAGTGCGGGGGGTGGCCCGCCGTACAGCTCGCGATGATGGTCGCCGACCAACCGATCGCGATCCGCTCCGACGATCCGAACGTCTTCAACCCCATCCACACCGACGACATCATCGACATGGTGCCCAAGCTGCTCGACGCCGCGACCGTACCGGCGACGGTCGTCAACTGGGGTGGGGTTGAGCCGGTGGGCATCCAGGAGTGGTGCGACCACCTCGGCCGACTGGTCGGGGTCGAGCCGACGTACGTCGAGACGGACCAGACGATCCGGGGGGTGCACATCGACACCACACGGATGGAAGCGCTCGTCGGGCCGACCGCCGTCAGCTGGAGGGACGGCATGCGGCGGGTGGCGACCGAGCAGTTCCCCGAGCGCGTCGACCCGGACGCTCGATGACGGTCGATCGGCCCGTCGAAGCGGTCCCCTTCGACGACGTCCCGGCCTGGGACGAGACGGCCGACGTCGTCGTCGTCGGCTACGGGGTGGCCGGGGCCTCCGCAGCGGTCGAGGCCGCGACGCTCGGAGCCGAGGTGCTCGTCCTCGAGCGCACCGGCGGTTGGGGTGGCGCCGCATCGATGTCCGGCGGGTTCATCTACCTCGGGGGTGGCACGCCGCTCCAGGAGGCGCTCGGCTTCGAGGACACACCCGACGAGATGTACGCCTTCTTGATGGCCGCGATGGGCCCCGGTGCCGACGCCGTCAAGGTCCGCGACTACTGCGAGGGCAGTGTCGACCACTACGACTGGCTCGTCGAGCTGGGCGTGCGGTTCAAAGAGGAGTTCTGCGACGAGCCCGGCTGGGTGCCGAGCGCCGACCAGGGCCTGATGTACTCGGGCGGCGAGAACGCCTGGCCACTCAACGAGATCGCCAGGCCGGTCCCACGCGGACACCTCCCGCAGATCGCGGAAGGGTCCGCACGCACGGCCCACGAGGAGGGCGAGCGCGGCGGGGGCTACTACCTGATGGCCCCCCTCGTCGAGCGGGCGGAGCAGCTCGGGGCGCGGGCGCTCTACGACGTGCGAACGGATTGCCTGGTCGTCGACCGGGCCGGCACGGTGTGCGGCGTCACCGGCACGCGCTTCGGCGAACCGTTCCGGGTCCGGGCCCGCCGCGGCGTGGTGCTCGCCGCCGGGAGCTTCATCTACAACGACGACATGGTGGCGCGATTCGCTCCCGAAGCGCTCGGACGCCCGGGATCGGCGACCGAGATGCACGACGGCCACGCGATCCGCATGGGCCAGGCCATCGGCGCGGATCTCGGTCGGATGGACGGCTGCGAGGTCGCGGGCGGCGCCGACCCGCGCATGAACGTCCGCGGCATCCTGGTCAACCGGGTCGGACAACGGTTCATCCCCGAGGACACCTACGGTGGCCGGGTCGCACAGGCGATCAGGTACAAGCAGGACGACGTGGCGTTCCTGGTCATGGACGACGCCGGGTACGAGGAAGTGCCCGACATGGTGACCGGAGGCCCCAAGCCCCGTCCCGACTGGGTGGCCGACACGATCGCCGAGCTCGAGGCGGACATGGGGATCCCGGCCGGCGCACTGGATGCGACCGTCACGCTGTACAACCGGTACGCAGCACGCGGCGAGGATCCGCTCTTCCACAAGAACCCGACGTGGCTCCGCCCGCTCGAACCCCCGTACGGTGCCTTCGACCTGCGGCACCGGACCGGCGGGTTCACCCTCGGCGGGCTGCGCACCAACACGCGCAGCGAGGTACTCCACGTGAGCGGTCGACCGATCCCCGGGCTCTTCGCCGCCGGGCGCACGGCGTCCGGCGTGCCGGTCTGGGGCTACGCGAGCGGCGCCTCGCTCGGCGACGGCAGCTTCTACGGGCGTCGTGCCGGGCGTTCGGCGGGTGAGCGGCGATGACCAGCGGTGCGCGACCGACGCCCGGCGACGACGCCTGGCAGCGCGTGATCGACGTCGCCGACGGTGAGCTCGCACGGTGGAGCGCCCTCCATGCCGGCATGTGGGCCATCGTCGACCCTCGGATCCTCGAGCTCTGTCGGCTCCGGATCGCGACGCTCCTGGGTGCGACCCGGCACGCCGAGCTGCGGTCACCGGCGGCCCGGGAGCTCGGCGTGACCGAGGAGCTCGTCGCCGAGCTCCCCGGATGGCCGACGTCACCGCGCTTCACGTCCCGGGACCGCGCCTGTCTCGCGCTGACCGAACAGTTCGTGATGGACGTGAGCGGCGTCGACCAACAGCTCGTCGACAGCGTGCTCGAGCACCTGACACCGGGCGAGTGCTACTCGTTCGTGAACGCGATCTGGGCGGCCGAAGCGCTCCAGCGCACCTGCCTCGTGCTCGGCACGACACCCGAGCCCGCGGCGTTGGGTCTGGTCGACGTCGACGGCGATCCTGCGGGCGGTCCGTCATGAGTGCGACCGCGCTCACCGTCACGTGGATCGGCACGTTGATCGGCACGTTGATCGGCACGTGGATCGGCACGTGGACCTGCGCGAGGATCTGCACGAGGACCTGACATGGCTGCACGCATCCCACTCCCCTCCGACGACACGATCATCCTGGGGCTCCCCGACACGAGCGGGCTCGCACCGGAGCTCGACGAGCTCCGAGGTGCGTCGCCGACGGCCGTGACGACCGAGCACCTCGACCCGATCACGGCCGAGGTCGTGCGGCTCCGCAACGCGGTCCACCAGGGGTGCAACCTCTGTCAGGGCCTCCGTTCGAAGAGCGCGCTGGACAGCGGGGCCACCGAGGACCAGCTCTCGGCCGTGCTCCGCGACGAGCGGGGCGGGCTGACGCCACACCAGCAGGCCGCCGCGCAGGTGGCCGACGCGTACCTCGTCGACGCCGGCATCCTCGACGACGAGACGCGGACCGCGGTGCTGCAACACCTGACGCCGGAGCAACTGGTCGAGGTCGTGGTCCGGCTCGCGAACTGGTCGTACAACAAGGTGCTGATCAGCCTCGGTTTCGATCTCGACGAGATCCGCCCGCAGGTCTACTGACCCCACGCTGCGCCTCGGATCGGGCCCGCGCGGGCGCCGGCCACCCGACGTCCCGGTGAACGAAACGAGTGCTAGCTTGCGGCATCGAATTCATCCAGGATGATGCGTGCCGAGCCGACCGCTCGGGCCCGTGAGACCTGCGGAACGACCTAGGGGGACCCATGAGATCAATGAAGAAGCTGGGAGCCGCGCTCGTGGCGACCGGGCTGCTGCTCGCGGCGTGTGGTGGCGACGACGACACCGCGACCGACACCACCGAGGATGCCGCTCCCGAACCGGACACCGACGACACCGACACCGACGACGCCGCTCCCGACGAGCCCGACACCACCGACACCGACGACACCGACGACGCCGCTCCCGACGAGCCCGACACCACCGATGCAGCGGACGACGCCGACGACGCCGTGGGCGACGAGGTCTGCACCGAGGACCGCATCGGCGGCGAGTTGACGATCACCTCGCGCGGCATCAGCCGAGCGCTCGACCCGGCGGTCAGCATCCTCTCCCAGGGCCAGACCGGCAGTGAGGGCCTCCCGTTCTACTCGGTCCTCATGCGCTACGACATCGACAACCAGGAGTACGTGCCCCACGTGGCCGAGTCGCTCGAGCCCAACGACGACTTCTCCGTGTGGACGCTCACCTTGCGCGACGGTGTCGAGTTCGGCAACGGCGATCCGCTCGACGCGGACGCGGTCGTGGCCAGCTTCGACTACCACCTCGGCCCGGAGAGCACCTCGCGCATCAGGTTCGGCGCGGCGGGCGTCATCGAGTCCTACGAGGCGATCAGCGACGACCAGGTCGAGATCACGGTGCGATTCGGGTGGGCCCAGTTCCCATCCGTGCTCTCCAGCGAGCTCGGGATGATCATGAACATCGCCGTCGTCGAGGAGCGGGGCGAGGCGTTCGGTACGAACCCCGAGGGTGCCGGTGTGGGCCCCTACGAGATCGTGGAGTACTCGGCCCCCGAGCGGATCATCTTCGAGGCCAAGGACGACTGGTGGGGCGGCCCGGTGTGCATCCAGCGCCTCACGTACACGTTCATCCCCGACATGCGGGCCAACTACGACGCGTTCACCCAGGGTGAGATCGACTCGCTCCTCATCGCACGCGACCCGGTCCTCATCAAGCGGGCCCACGACGAGGGCATCGCGTCGCGGTCGCAGATGTACAACGGCGCGTTCATGACCATGCCCAACGTGTGGGACGGACACACCGCCGATCCGCGGGTCCGTCTCGCGATGGCCTACGCCATCGACCCCGACGTCGTCGACGCCCGAGCGTGGGGCGGGGAGGGGTTCGGCTCCAAGGGCCTCGTCCATCCGGAATCGATCACCCTCGAGCCGACCGAGGGCATCCCGTACGACCCCGACATGGCCCAGCAGATCCTCGACGAGTACAAGGCCGAGACCGGTTGGGACGGCAGCATCGCCGGCGTCGCCGCCGACACGCCGCAGGCCAACCAGGAAGCGGCACTGGCCGTCGCCTCCATGCTCAATGCGGTCGGCTTCGACGTCGAGACGTCACTGCTCGGGATCAACGACCTGATCGCCCAGGTGATCATCGACCGGAACTTCGAGCTCGTCCTGTCGTGGGGCTTCATCAACTCCGAAGCCGAGCTGTATGCCGGGCTGCGCACCTGGGAGAGCACGAACCCCGCCAACCAGAACGGCTTCGCCGGCGAGGCCTACGATGCCGCGCTGGTCGAGCTCCGGGAAGCGGCAACGCCGGAGGACTACCAGGCTGCGCTGTTCGCAGTGCAGGATGCCATCAACGAAGAGGTGCCCTACATCATCTACGGCGGCGACCTCTCCACCATGGTGTGGAACCCCGCGGTGAAGGGCGGCATCCCGTACCTGAACCAGGTCTACCTCCTGGATCAGGCCTACATCGAGGAGTGATCACCCCAGTGATCAGCCCAGTGATCAGCCCAGTGATCAGCCCAGTGATCAGCCCAGTGATCAGCACGGAGACGGTCACGGCGTGACACCACGCCGGAAGGGGGCGGGCGCCTCGCGCCCGCCCCCTTCCGCGTCCCCGTGCGCGGATCGCTCCGCGCGGTCGCCGCCGACGTCCCGGTGAACGAAACGAGTGCTCGCTCGCCCTTCCGAGTTCATCCAGGATGATGCGTGCCGAGCCGACCGCTCCGGCCCGCGAGACCTGCGGAACGACCTAGGGGGACCCATGAGATCAATGAAGAAGCTGGGAGCCGCGCTCGTGGCCACCGGGCTGCTGCTCGCGGCGTGTGGTGGCGACGACGACACCGCGACCGACACCACCGAGGATGCCGCTCCCGAACCCGACACCGACGACACCGACGAGCCCGACACCGACGACACCGACGACGCCGCTCCCGACGAGCCCGACACCGACGACACCGACGACACCGACGACGCCGCTCCCG
>SKSP01000511.1 GCA_007122945.1 Ilumatobacteraceae bacterium
CACACCGAGGCCCTCGAGCACGCCGAGCGTGCCGTCGCGACGTCCGGCACGGTCGCCGAGCGCACCGGCGGATCCGCCGAGCACGACCTCGACGGCGGGATGGCCGGCGGGATGGCCGGCGGGATGGACGGCGGGATGGACGCGGACAACCTGTTGAACACGCTCGCCGCCGCCCACCACGCCCTCGGCGACGACGATCGCGCGATCGACACCTACGAGGCCGCCCTCCGGGCTGCCGAGCCGCTCGGTCACGGTGCACTGGCCGCGCTCGTGAGCGGCAACATCGCCCGGATCCACGCCGCGCGTGCCGAGTACCCCGAGGCGGTCGCGTCCGGCCGGCGCGCCGTCGAGTTGGCGGCGGCGCACGCGCCCGAGCTGGCGAGCAGCCTGCTCGGCGACCTCGCCGAGTGGTACGCCGGGTCGGCGGACCACGGGCTGGCGGCGGCGTGCCTCGACGAGGCGCGCCGCATCTGGCGGATCCAGACCGACGCGGGCGAACCGCCACCGGTGGCCACCCGACTCGGTGTGATGCTGGCCGAGGCACGCGTCGCGCTCGCCCGGGGCGAACCGGACGTGGCGATCGACGGTCTCCTCGCCGCCCGCGAGCTGGCCCGTGAGGCGGCGATGCCCGAGTTCCTGGTCGAGGTCGACGACCTGCTCGCGACCGCATACCGCCGTCTCGGGCGCTTCGAGGAGGCGCTCGCGGCGCGCGAGCGGCACGGCGCCGGTTCCCGCGAGCTGCTCGAGGAGGCCGTCGAGCTCCGGCTGCGCACGCTGCGCGCCACGCACGCCGCGGTCGTCGCTCGTCGGCGAGAGGAGATCGTCCGTCGTCACGACGACGAACGTGTCGCGGTGCGAGCCGACGACCGCGGCGACCGGACGGCGGCCGATCAGCTCGACGCGTTCGAGCGCCTGGCGATCCTCGCCGAGTTCCGCGACGCCGACACGGGCGGACACACCCGCCGGGTGGGCGACATGGCCGCGGAGATGGCCCACGCGGCAGGTGAGCTGCCGGAATGGTGCGAGCGGCTGCGGCTCGCCGGTCGACTCCACGACATCGGCAAGGTGGCCGTGCCCGACTCGGTGCTGCTGAAGACCGGGCCGCTCACCGTCGAGGAGTTCGACCTGATGAAGACCCACACCACGGTTGGCCATCAGATCCTCGCCGGGAGCTCGTCACCGCTGTTCCAGCTCGCGGCCGAGCTGGCGCTGAACCACCACGAGTGGTGGGACGGCAACGGCTACCCGCACGGGCGGTCGGGCATCGACATCCCGCTGTCCGGTCGCATCGTGGCGCTCGCCGACGTGTTCGACGCGCTCTGCAGCGAGCGGCCCTACAAGCGGGCCTGGTCGATGGCCGAGGCGGCCCGGTTCGTCGTGTCGGGCGCCGGCGCCCAGTTCGACCCGGCGCTCGTCGACGCGTTCGTGGCGGTCCTGGTCGCCCGGCACCCCGATCTCGCGCCCGCGCTCACCTGAGCGCGGTGGTGCCGGTGAGCGCCGCCTCGACCCATCGGCCGACGAACGCGGCGAGCTCGTCGGCCGAGACGTCGAGGCTGCCGTTGCGCCACGCGTTGGTGAACGACGACACCGAGCCCATCACCCCGATCGACATCAGCGTCGGGTCGGCGTCGGGGACGAGACCGTCCCGGCGCGCCTCGTCGACGAGGGCGCGGACGTCGCGCAGGTACACCTCGCTGCCCTCCCGGAGCACCGCCGCGCGGTCGCCGTCCGTCGGCTCGACCTCCACGAACGAGAAGTAGGCGGCGTGTTCGCCGATGAAGCGCACGCTGGCCTCGGTGCCCTGCCGCAGCCGGGTGAGCGGGTCGGCGTCGGGGTCCATCGCCGCCGCCTGCGCCTGTCGGAACCGGCGGCGCATCGTGCGCACCAGCTCGACGAACAGGTCGTGCTTGGTGGGGAAGTACCAGTAGTAGAGACCCTTGGCGACGCCGGCGCGCTCGCAGATGTCCGCGATCCGGGTCGCCGCGTAGCCCCGCTCGGCGAACAACGCCACGGCGGCGTCGACGAGCTGCTGCTTGCGCTCCTCGCCCTGGGACGTGTGCCGGCGGCCGGCCGGGGTCGTGGTCACGGCTCACAGTCCAGCCGCGACTTGACCAACGGGTCAAGGCGCGCCGGCGCCCGGAGCGGCCGTCCACGGGGTAGAACGAGGCGATGACGTCGACCGTGATGCCGGGTGCCGAGCCGTGGTCCCACCGTCCGAGTCCGCCCGCCGCGCCCGGCTCCCGGGCCGATCGCCGTGCCGGCGCGCTCGTGCTGCACGGGTTCACCGGGAACCCGTCGTCGGTGCGCGGCCTCGCCGAGGCGTTCGCCGGCGCGGGCTACCACGTCGAGTTGCCGCGGCTCCCCGGTCACGGGACGACCATCGACGAGATGCTGCACACGGGGTGGGACGACTGGACCGGCGAGGTCCACCGCGCCGTCGACGACCTGGCCGCACGGGTCGACGCGATCGTGCTCGCCGGGCTCAGCATGGGTGGGGCACTGGCGCTGTGGACCGCGCTGGCGCACCGGGGTGCGCCCGCCGCGCTCGCGGGGGTCGTCTGCGTCAACCCCTTGACGCGACCGCAACCGCCCGAGGTGATCGAGATGCTCCACGAGATGCTCGAGGACGGTGTCGAGGTGATGCCGGGCGTCGGTGCCGACATCGCCGACCCCGCCGCCGTCGAGGTCGCCTACGAGGGGACGCCGGTCCGCCCGCTGCTGTCGCTGCTCGAGGACGGCGTCGCCGGAATCCGCGACCGCTACGGGGAGCTGACCGTCCCGCTGCGGCTGTTCACCTCGCGCCAGGACCACGTCGTCGAGCCGGCCGACAGTGAACACCTCGCCGCGACGTACGGCGGACCGGTCGAGCACACCTGGCTCGAGCGCAGCTACCACGTCGCGACCCAGGACTTCGACCGCGAGCTCGTGTTCACCGAGGCGGTCGCCTTCGCCGACCGGGTGACCCGATGACCGCGCTGCTCGCCACGTTCCCGGCACCACCGGGGCCGTCGATCGGCATCGGGCCCCTCGACCTGCGGGCCTACGGGCTGCTGATCGCGCTCGGCGTCATCGCCGCCGTGTGGTTGTTCGGCCGCCGGCTCGAGGAGCGGCGGTTCGGGACGCCCGACGACGCCTCGGCGATCGCGATCTGGGCGGTCGGCGCCGGCCTCGTCGGCGCGCGGCTGTACCACGTGGCCACCGACTGGGACCGCTTCAGCGACGACCTCGGCCGGATCCCGGCGATCTGGGAGGGCGGTCTCGGGATCCCGGGCGGGCTCCTGGCCGGGATCGCGGTCGGGCTGTACGTCGCCCACCGGCGGGGGATCCCGCTCGGCGTGGCCGCCACCTGCGCGGCGCCGGCGATCCCGCTCGCCCAGGCGATCGGGCGGTGGGGCAACTGGTTCAACCAGGAGCTGTTCGGCCGGCCGACCGATCTGCCGTGGGCGCTCGAGGTCGACCCGCAGTACGTCCCGACCGAGTTCCCGGCCGACACGACGTTCCACCCCACGTTCCTGTACGAGTCGCTGTGGACACTCGCCCTGGCCGTTCTGTTGATCGTGATCGACCGCCGGGTCCGGCTCGGACCCGGCCGGCTGATGGGCGTCTACGTCGTCGGCTACGGGATCGGCCGGTTCTGGATCGAGGGGCTGCGGATCGACCGCGCCGACGAGCTCGCCGGGCTCCGTTGGAACCAGTGGGTCGCCCTCGCCGCCGTGGTCGGCGGTGTCGTCTACCTCGTCGCGACGCGGGGCCGCAACGCATGGCCGGACCCGCCGCCGGCCCCCGAACCGGACGACCCCCCCACCCGAACCGTCCGCGCCGATCGACCGGAGTGAGTCGAAATCGGCAGACGGTTCGGGGTGGGGGATCGGGGAGACTGGCGGGATGGGCACGAGCGACGGCATCGAGATCCGGGTCCCGACCGACGACGACCTGGCGACGATGGTCCGCCTCGGCGCGCTCGTGTTCGGCGACGAGTGGAAGCCCGAGGAGGTCGACCGCGTCCGGCCGGTGGTCGACCTGGCGCGGTTCCGGGTGGCCGTCGACGGGGGCCGGATCGTGGCCGTGGCCGGGTCGTACGGGTTCGACATGACGCTCCCGGGCGGCGCCACCGTGCCGACGGGCGGCGTCACGTGGGTGGTCGTGCTCGTCACCCATCGCCGACGCGGCATCCTGCGTCGGCTGCTCGACGCCGTCCACGCCGACGTCGCCGAGCGCGACGAGCCCCTCGTCGCGCTGTACGCGAGCGAGGGCGGCATCTACGAGCGCTTCGGGTACGGGCTCGCGTCGCGCCAGCGCAAGATCGAGATCGACCGGCGCCGCGCCCGGTTCCGCGACCCCGTCGCCGGCGGGACGGTCCGCGTCGACGTCGTCCCCGACGCCGTTCCCGACGTCGCCGAGCGCCTGGTCGGCGAGCTGGCACCCCGCTGGGAGCGGTTCCGGGTGACCCGCCCCGGTGAGATCTCACGCACCGACGACTGGTGGACCCGGCTGCTGCTCGAGCGCGGCAACGCGGTCGTCCACGCGCTCCACGACGACGGCCATGCCGCCTGGAAGGTCGCCGAGGACTGGAGCGACGGCCACCCGGCCCATCGGCTCGAGCTGGTCGAGCTCGCCGCGGCCACGCCGGCCGCTCACGCCGAGCTCTGGAACGCCGTGCTGTCGGTCGACCTGGTCGGCACGGTGTGGTCGTGGGCGGTACCGCTCGACGACCCGTTGCCGTACCTGCTCGACGACCCGCGCATCGTGCGCACCCGCGAGGTCAACGACGCCCTGTGGCTGCGCGTCCGCGACGTGCCGACGTGCTTCGACACCCGGGCCTACGGGACCGACGACGAGATCGTGGTGGAGGCCGACGGCGTCCGCTGGCGGATCGGCGCGGCCGGGTGCCGGAAGGTGCGGTCGCGCCCCGACCTGGTCGGCGACGGGGCGGCGCTGTCGGCGCTGCTGCTCGGCGGCACCCGACCCTCCGACCTCGTCGCCGG
>SKSP01000155.1 GCA_007122945.1 Ilumatobacteraceae bacterium
GATGGCGCGGCCGCATCGGTATCGTTCGCCATCCCCTCGCGGGGCTATAGCTCAGTTGGTAGAGCGCTTCCATGGCATGGAAGAGGTCAGGGGTTCGATTCCCCTTAGCTCCACCCCCGCAGACCCTTGTAGCGCAAGCGTTTGCGAACTCCCGCCCTCGGCGGACCATCCGCAGCTCGGCGGTGAGTGACCTGTTCTGTGACCTTACAGATGCATTCGGGGACACGGGAGCTCGGAGATGTCGTCAGCTGGTCTGCCGTTGGAGGTCGCGGAGCGACTCGGTCCGTTCTACGTGTACGTGCTGGTCGATCCCCGTGATGACACCGTGTTCTACGTCGGCAAGGGATCCAAGCAGCGGCTCCTCGCCCACGGGCGGGAGGCCGATCTGACGATCGATGAGAAGCGCGGATCGGGCAAGGTTCGTCGCATCCGGACCATTCGAGAAGCGGGAAGCGAGCCACGGGTCGATGTCGTTCGGCACGGTCTGGACGAGTCGCAGGCCCTGCTCGTCGAGGCGGCGCTCATCGATTCGCTCGACGGCCTGCTCAACGCTGCCGCAGGTCACGGGTCCGAGAACGGACGCCAGCCGTTGTCCGAGTACGTCGCTCGCTACGGCGCGCCTCCTGTTGCTGATGACGCGCCTCCGGTCGTGCTGATTCGGGTTGGCCGTTGGCGAGAGATGCCCGAGGAGATGGAGCCTGGCTCGTGGCGTCGCGGCAACGGCTACTGGCCGGGCATCCCGTTCGATGAGCTCATCGACTCGGCTCGTGGCTGGTGGAAGATCAGCCCCGCGAGCATCGAGCGGCGCGGCATCCGGCATGCCGTTGCCGTCTTCGACGGGGTCACGCGAGCCGTGCTGGAGATCGGCGATTGGACACGACGCGACGACGGTCGGCGGGCCTTCGCTGCAACACCCGTCGAGGACGGCCCGATGTTCGACGCGTGGGTGGGCCAGCTCGGCAAGCGCGTGACGTTCGTGGCTGCCGCCCGGAATCCCATCACCTACTGGCCGCTCCAGCCGCCGACCGTTTGATTCGGTCCCGTTGACTCGCCTGGAAGCCATGTGGGTGGCCGCCAGGATCTGCCCCTCGGCGGCCAACAACGGTCGCCGCCCGAGCACGGCCCGGCCACGTCGCCACAGTGGGTGAGTAGGAGAGGCGCGACCGCCTCCGGTGGAACCGCCATCCACCGGCACGATGGCGGCAGGTGTGCGATGTCGCTTGCTCGCACGAATCGGATCGTGGCGTTCCGATCTCGACCAGCAAGCGATGCAGCGGGGCCGCCCACGACCACCCGGGCGCGGCGGTCGCGTACTACGCCGAGCATGGGGAGAGCCCATTCCCCTTGCCGGCCCGGCGAGGGTCGAGGCGGAAGGGCGGCGTCAGCGTTCGCGGGCGGTCGAGTACGTCGGGCGCTGGCGCTGATGGAAGACAGCGGGAACCATCAACGTGTCCTCGTCGTCTCACAACTCATCGCAGACGGGGAGCCAGCCGTCGCCACGCCGTTGGTCTTCCTACCACTGCGCGGCATCGCTGACCTCGAGTGACGCGAACGGGTCGAACCGGACCCGCAGGCTCACCGAGCGCGGCAGCCCTCGGAGACTCGCCGTACGACGTCGTCCCAGGGCTCGGTCTGCACCGCTCCGGAGGTGAGCTGCTGCGAGCGCCGGGACAACTCCGCCGCCCAGATGGCGTCGAGCTCCCGGGAGTCCTCACTGGCACCGGCATCGTCCAGGCTGGCAAGCAGCTCGGCGACGATCTCGGCACGCTCTTCGGTGGGCAGGGCCAGCACCTCGTTGAGCAACGCTGCGGACTCGGTGCTCATGCCCTCAGAGTACTCGCCCGATCAGGTGGGGCGAGACGTTGGAACGCCCTCTCGACGACCTCGGGAGTGAGTGACCGAACCCGCGTCCCGCGGGCGTAGCGTTCTGGTGGGGTCCGGGAGTGACTTCGCCGAAGAGCCGGTCTGTAGGGATGAGAACCGGCCGCGCTGGCTGATGAGTCGTTTCCCTGGTGTCCTCCCGGACCCTGCGAGTAGTCAAGTGGGTCGCCAAGGCCGGCACGGCTCCTCCGGGCCCAGCGACGCGGCCAGAGGCGTCGGACTGGCACACGACCTGGGGTAGAATCGGCACATCGCAGCCGATACCGCACTCGAAGCGGTGGCGACCGAGAATGGTCTGGTCGTCGCGCCGCACGAGTTGGACAAGATCGGCGCACACCCTGGCGACCGGGTGGTCGTCACCGCACGCCCGGCGGTTCGACCGCGCCGCATGATGGGGGTTGCCGCATCGGCGTCGGGGGCTGCGCTCAGTGATGACGACCTCCGTGAGCTCCGCCGGGAGATGGGCGCAGGCATCGGCGACGATCTCGTTGGCTGACGCGCTGCCGCTGAGTGTTCTGGCGGACACATAGATCCTCATCTGGTACGTGACGGCACCGGTCAGGCTGTCGGAGCGCGCGGTCGAGCAGTTGAACGCCGAGACCGACGCGGGTGCGAGGATCGGCGTGAGCAGCTTCGCCGTCGTGGAGATCGCGTACGCGGTCGAGAAGGAACGGAACCCGCTCACGACTGAGGATGCCGACGCGATCAGCGCGGTCCGCGATCAGCGCGGTCCTCCACGACGACGCCTCGCCGTTCGAGGTTCTGCCCGTGGACCTGGCCGTTGGCGAGCGGGTTCCCGCGGTGCCCCGCAACCTCGAAGCCGACCCCGGCGACCGGATCCTGGTGGCAACCGCCGAGGTGCACGGCCCGAGCATCGTGTCGGCCGATGGCAAGATCCCATCGATGACCGACTGCCCAGTGGTTTGGTAGCGGTCAGTACTGCCGGGGGCGCCGACACAGGTCGCACGGGGTGCCGGTAGTGGCGCCGCGTCATTCTGGTCTCGGTGTCCGAGCACGTCGGCCCCGGCGCTCGCGTCAATGACGTAGATGGTCACTCGGCCTCGGCGCGAGCCTCGTCCAGAAGGACGTACGTCGGGCGGCTCAGCACCCGCGGCTCACCTGGGCGACGCAGTGAACGCATCCATTCGTCGATCGAGCCGACCTCGTCGCCCGCGATCGGGACGGCGGGCGGCTCGACCTCACGCACGACAGCGGGTGAGCACGGTGTCGGGCGCACCGCACGGTTCGGGGCGACTGGCGTCGGCTTCGAACGGCGCAGGGAGATTCGCATGCCAAGCAGGCGTTGTAGGCTTCGTCCTCGACCTGAGGCGCAGCGTCAGCGGAGGCGGGACGTAATCGCGGACCGAACCACCCACATGGAGGCAGCATGCCCAGCGAAGAGACCGCAATCCGAACTGCTGATGGCGAGTGCCCGACCACGGTCTTCACCCCGAGCACCGGGTCGGGCCCGTGGCCGGCTGCGATCTTCTACATGGATGGCCTCGGGATCCGGCCGGGGCTGCTCGACATGGGCAAACGACTCGCGGATGCCGGGTTCCTGGTCCTGCTGCCCGACCTGTTCTACCGCGTCGGAGCGTATGCACCGTTGGATCCCAAGGAGGTCTTCGCCTCCGACGACGTCCGGGCGACGCTGGCGCCGCTCATGTCGTCGACCGACAACCGACGGGCGGCGCAGGACACGGCATCGTTCCTCGAGTACCTGGACAGCCGAGACGACGTCGCCGGCCAGAAGATCGGCACGACCGGGTACTGCATGGGTGGCGGGATCTCGCTCACCGTTGCCGCCACGTATCCGGACCGTGTGGCGGCCGCTGCGAGCTTCCACGGCGGCAGGCTCGCCACCGACGACGAACTCAGCCCCCACCTGCTCGCCGACAAGGTCGCAGGCCGTGTCTATATCGGCGCGGCGGACAATGACAACTCATACCCACCCGAGATGGCTGGCCGCCTCTGCGAGGCGCTGATGGAAGCCAGCATCGACCATCGCCACGACCTCTACGTGGGCGCCGCGCATGGATGGACCATGCGGGACGGCTCGGTGTACGACGAAGCCGCCGCCGAACGGCACTGGGATGAGCTGATCAGGCTGTTCGACAGCTGCCTGCGCTGACGCCGAGACCATGCGACGACGCGGCGCATCGTCGGACTGACCCGAAGCGTGCCTTTCGTCGTGTGAACCCGGAGCGGGTGGCTCGAGCCGGGGTTGCCCTCGTCGTAGTGATCTCGGCATCTGACGCTTGACCAAGCCATCGACGATCGCTTCGGCGGTCGCCTGATCCGCCTTGTCGAAGGCAGGTACGGCCACTTCGTGAGACTCTCCGAGGCGGCGACGGCGTGGACAGAAATGTTCTGCGCTCGCGGGGTTGTCCCTCGCCGCCGCCGACGCGTTCGTCACCTTCGGCTCGTTCGCCACCGCTGCGGACTCGGACATGTGTCAGGCGGTGGTGACGTCGTTCGGTGGTGGACCCGACGTCATGTGCGCAATCGATGTGCCGAACGGGGAGTACGAGCGATCACTCCGGTCGACCACGTCGCGCTTCCTCGCCGAGATCGCACCCCGCATCGGAGGGATGCAACCGTCGTTCACCGACGACGAGGTCTTCACCTATCTTGATGCCATCCAGCCTCCGGTCGAGCAGGTGCTCACCGAGATCATCACCGAGATCGACCGCCTCGACCCCCGGAGCAGTGGCGCGAGGACCACGATGCCGTCGACGCGTTCTTCCGTGATCTCCTCGACGTCGCGGAGCGCATCACGGTTGCGAGTCGCGACCGTGACATCGACCAGCTCGAGCGCCTGTTCACCGACTCCGGACAGCCCATGCGCTCGCTCGCCACTGCAGTGTCGGATGACGGACGAGAGCTCGTCGGCTTCCTGCTCCCCTCCCGACGTCCTGGGTGCGAAACGCCACGCTCTTTCGCCCGTCGGTCGCGCTGACGAGTCCCCGCCTATGTCTCCAACGGCAGCTCCGGATCCGACGCCCACTCCAGCATCGATCCGTCGTAGACCGCGACGTTGTCGTGACCGAGCAGGGTCAGGGCGAGCGCGTCGCTGGATGCGGCGACCCCACCGC
>SKSP01000377.1 GCA_007122945.1 Ilumatobacteraceae bacterium
CGGCGGCCCTCGACCACGGTGAGGTGGCGGAGGGTCGCCGGTCGCGGGTCGTGCTCTCGGTGGTCCTCGGGCTCGACGCGTTCGAGCACCTGTGCGAGCTGCTCGAGGGCACGCCGATCACGCGCCCCCGACCACGCACCCGGAACCGACCCGACCCGTCCGGCGACACCGATGGCGACGACAACTACGGTGTCGACGACAGCAACGACAACGGCAACGGCTGACGCGCGGCGGTTCGACCGATGCGGCCCGTGACGCGTTGCCGAGGATCGGAGACGAGGAGGGGATGTCCGAGTCCGAACACGCAGGCTCCGTCGACGTCGACCTGGCGGCCGTGAAGCAGCAGCAGCGACAGATGTGGGGCACCGCCGACTATGCGGGTGTCGGCTCGCGCATCTTGTTGGTGAGCGAGCTGCTCTGCGACGCGGTCGACCTGCAAGGTGGCGAGCGAGTGCTCGACGTCGCGTGCGGCAACGGCAACGCGGCGTTGGCCGCGGCTCGTCGTTTCGCGCGGGTGACCGGGGTCGACTACCAGGCACGGTTGCTCGACCATGCCCGCGCCCGGGCGGCCACCGAACGCTACGAGATCGACTTCCGCGAGGGAGACGCCGAAGCGCTCGCCTTCGACGACGCCTCCTTCGACGTCGTGCTCTCCACATGTGGTGCCATGTTCGCCCCGGACCAGACGCGAGCCGCGGCGGAGCTCGTGCGGGTCTGTCGGCCGGGCGGGCGCATCGGCATGGTCAACTGGACCCCCGACGGCTGGGTCGCCCGGCTCGGCAAGCTGGTCGGGCAGTACGCGCCGCCGCCGTCCGGCGTCCCGTCACCCATGAGGTGGGGCGACCCCGACGTCCTCGCCGAGCTGTTCGGGGGCTCGGTCGAGCTCTCCGCTCCCGAACGGATCTTCCACTTCCGCTTCGCCTCGGCCGAAGACCACGCCGACTACTTCTGTGCGGCGTATCCCCCGATCGTCGCCGCGCTCGGTCGCATCGACGAGCAGCGAGGCGCCGAACTTCGTCGCGACATCATCGGTCTCGCGGAGGAGATGAACGTCTCCGACGCGGATGGGCTCGTGTTGCCGCTCGCGTACCTCGAGGTCGTCGCTCGGAAGCACTGAGTCGCGAGGTGGGTCCCCGGCGTCACGGGCTCACGGGTTCGAACAGCTCCTCGAGCTCGGCGCCCACGTCGACCGATCGGTGCTCGGTCGCGATCGCGGCGGCGAGCCGCCGGGCGTTGTCGCGGTAGGACCCGTCGGTCAGGACGGTGTCGATCGCGCGCCGGATCTCGGCCGTCGGAGCAGACGGCGACAGTCGCAGCCCCGCGCCGCGGTGGACGACCCGGGCGGCGGTGTCGTTCTGGTCGCGGCCCATCGGCATGCACACCAGCGGTACGCCCGCGGCGAGCGCCTTGAGGGTCGTGCCGTGACCGCAGTGGGTGACCGCGAGCGCGGCCTCCTGCAGGATCGGTCCGTGCGGCGCGGATCGCACGACGGTGACGTTGTCGGTGGAGGTGACCTCGTCGGTGTCGAGCATCTGGCCGAGCGTGACCACGGCTCGGACCGGGAGCTCCGACAGTGCGTCCACGACGCGGCGGAGTTGGGCGCCGTGGTCCTGGAAGTTCGAGGTGAACCCGACCAGCACGAGTGGGTCGTCGAGGGGGCCCGACGACCCGGGAGCGGGGGGTGCCAAGGGTTCGACCCACTGCGGGTCGTCCAGGATCGGGCCGACGTAGGCCACGTTGCGCGGAACGTGTGTCGCAGCGAAGTCGAATGCGGCGCTCGTGAGGACGAGGATCCGGTCGGCGGTGAGGACCTGATCCCAGAACGAGGCGATCGGTGGGAGACCGAAGTCGGCGCGGGCCGCGTTCAGCGCGGGCAACCCACCGTCGAACAGGCGCTTGGCCGCCGTGCGGACGGCTGCGTCGCGGAGGCGGCCGATCGGGGTGCGCGCCGGGGCGAACCCGGGACCGACCGGTGGCACGCCCTTCGTCGGGGCCATCCAGATGTTCGGGACGAGGACGGCCACGGGGAGCCCGGCTGCCTGCCCGGCGATGATGGTTCCCAGCATCATGGTGTCGGCCACGAGCGCCTCCGGGTCGACGGCGTCGATCACCTCGGCGGTGTCGGTGGCGAACGCCGCGGCCGGGCCGGCCATGAACCGGTCGCGAGCGTTGCGGAGCATGGTCAGCGGGTTGCGCACCTCCCAGTCCCGGAACAGGTCGTCGCTCGGGTCGAGCGAGGTGCGGTGCGGAGCGCGACTCCAGGCGGTGAAGTCGGCGCCGATGGCCTGCGCCCGCTCCCTGATGGTCGGGTCGCCGATCACGTGGACGTGATGACCGCGCTCGATGATCCGACGGGCGACACCGAGCTCGGGTGGGAGCGTGCCACCGCCCTCCCACATGGTGAACACGAACCGGCGTCGTCGTGAGCTCATGGTCGCTTCCTCCCGTCCGGGGTGCGTCCGAGCCCGGCGAGCACGCCGTCGACGAGCTGCCGGACGATCGACTCGGTCTCCTCGCGCGGTCGCCCGAAGTCGCGGCGGAGCAGCTTCCACACCATCACGTCGGTCGCCGCGTAGAGCGCCAGCACCGCTCGCTCGCGCGCTGGGGACCCCTCGTCGGGCAGGTACGGCCCGACGGCGTGCTCGATCTCGGCGCGGTGGCCGGCGCGACCGGTCTCGAGGAGTCGATCGATCGCGGCGATTCGACCCTCGAGCTCGAGGAACCGCACGAGGGCGTCACCCATCTCCTCGTACCGGTCCAGCTGCATGCGCAGCATCGTCTCGACATCGCCCGGGGCGGGCGCGAACGAAGCAGCGTCCTCGGTGGGCCGTCGCCACTCGATCACCGCCGCCATCAGGTCGTCCTTGGAGCCGAACTGGCGGTGCACCGTCTGTCGGGCGACACCGGCCGCCTCGGCGATCGCGTCGAGCGTGACCTCGTCGTAGGGCTGCTCGAGCCAGCAACGGTAGGCGGCCGTCAAGATCTGTTCCCGGGTGCGCTCGACCGCGTCCTGCCGGGCGGCCATGCGGTACGGACGATTCACGAGACATAGCGTAACATCAATTGAATTGACAAGACAAGTAGGTGCACGAAAAAATGGACTGACGCGCGATCGAACGACAGCGGTGCCGTTCCGGGTGTCCGGTGTGTCCGCGTTCAGACGACCGGGTCGGGCCAGGGGCCCTCGCCGCGGGCGATCGCCGCGACTCGAGCGAGGGTGTAGCCCTCGAGGTGGCGGCGCATGTGGTCGCCGGTCTCCTTCCACACCGCCAGCAGCACGCACTGGCCCTCGTGGTCGCACGCGCCGTCCTGGTGCGGCTCGCCGAAGTCGCCGAGCGTGATCGGGCCGTCGACCGCGGAGATGATCTCCGACAACTTGATGGCCTCCGGCTCGCGCGCGAGCACGTAACCGCCGCCGACCCCGCGCTTGGACTTCACGAGGCCGGCGCCCTTCAGGGCGAGCAGGATCTGCTCGAGGTAGGGCTGGGGGAGGCCGGTTCGCTCGGCGATGTCGCGGACCGACGTCGGCCCCGCCCCGTCCTCGCGCAGCGCGAGTGACAGCAGGGCCCGGCAGGCGTAGTCACCACGGGTCGAGACGCGCACCCGGCCATCGTAGGGCGGCACCTGCCTGCCGGGCGCGTTCCCGAGGGGCATCCCCCCACAGTTGGTACCGTGATCGTCGAGATGATGGACTGATGGGCAGCGTGAACGGCACCCCTGAACCCCGATCCGGCCTCCCGGCCGAGCCGCGGCCGGTCGTGCCCGACTACCTGGGCGCGAACGTCCGTGGGCTGATCCCCGCGCTGCTCGGCCCGAACGACTGGTCGACGTCGCTCCCGGCCTGGATGCCCGATCCCGTGCGCGGGGCCGACACCGCTGTGCTGCTCGTGCTCGACGGGCTCGGTTGGGACCAGCTCACCGACCACCGGCACCTGATGCCGACGCTCGACGCCATGTCGGGTGGCTCGATCACCACCGTCGCCCCGACCACGACGGCCACCGCGCTCGCCTCGATCGCCACCGGGCTCACACCGGGGGAGCACGGCTTGATCGGCTACCGGATGATGCTCGGTGGCGAGGTCATCAACGTGTTGCGGTGGCAGGTCGAGAAGCAGGACCGTCGCCGATCGCGACCGCCGGCCGACGTGCAACCGTTCCCCGCCTTCCTGGGGAAGTCCGTGCCCGTCATCAGCCCGGCCGAGCTCGAGGGGTCGGCGTTCACCGAGGCGCACCTGCGAGGCGGCCGGCCGGCCGGGTGGCGCGCCGTGTCGTCGATCGCGGTCGAGGTCGGCGAACAACTGCGGGCGGGGGAGCGGTTCGTGTACGCCTACTACGGCGGGATCGACAAGATCGCCCACGAGCGCGGGTTCAACGACTTCTACGAGGCCGAGCTGCGCACCGCCGACCGGCTGGTCGCCGACATCGTCGAGCAGCTCCCGCCGGGCGCGGTGTTGCTCGTCACCGCGGACCACGGTCAGGTCGAGGTGGGCGACAACATCGTGTACCCGTCCGACGAGCTGTTGGCACACGTCGAAACCCAGTCCGGCGAGGGTCGCTTCCGGTGGCTGCACGCCCGCCGGGGCGCGGCCGACGACCTGTTGAAGGTCGCCGAGCACGAGGTCGGCCACCTGGCGTGGGTGGTGTCCCGTGACCAGATGATCGACGAGCACTGGTTCGGCCCGACGGTGGCACCACCCGTCGCGGCACGTCTCGGCGACGTCGCGCTCGTGGCGCACGCGCCGGTGAGCTTCTACGACCCGGCCGACTCGGGCCCCTTCGAGCTGGTGTGCCGGCACGGTTCGCTCACGTCGGCGGAGGTCCACGTTCCCTTGCTCGCCGCCATCAACAACTGAGATGAACAACTGACCGCCGCACGATCGAACGACACGAGGCACCGACATGACCGACCGATCCACCGACTCCGACAGCGACCCCGATCGCGACCCCGA
>SKSP01000127.1 GCA_007122945.1 Ilumatobacteraceae bacterium
AGCAACGTGGACTTCCCGGTACCCGGCGGCCCCTCGATCAGGACGTGACGGTCGGCGGTGAGCGCCGCGACGACGAGCTCGATCTCTCGCCGGCGGCCGACCAGCTGCTCGCCGAGCCGGGCGACGAGCCCGGCCGGGACGCCGGTGGCGGGCGCCACGCTGGGGGGAACGATCGGATCAGTCGCCATGCACGATCACGCCTCGCAGGTTGGTGCCGTCGCGCATCACCTGGTCGGCCCCCCGAACGATCACTGCTCTGCACTCCACGGCTGCCTCTCCCATCGGTCGCGTCCTGATGCGCAACCTACCCACGCGAACCGGCCCCGCGCAGAGCCGGGACCGCGCTCGATCGGCGGCTCAACGCGGTGGCGAGACCCGATAGGTCATGAACCCGCGGGCGACCGCGCTCCCGTCGGGGATCATCACCTCGGCCTCGCAGAACACGATCGAGCGGCCGCGCCGGGTGACCCACCCCTCGGCCACCATGTCCTGCTCGACGACGGCCCCCTGGAACTGGACGTGGAGGTCGATCGTGGCGAAGTTGACGTCGTCGTCGTACCCGACGCCGATCGCCGGCACGACGACGCTGTCCACGAGCGTCGCGATCGCGCCACCGTGGACGACACCCGCCGGCTGGGTCAGCTCGAACCGCCACGGCAGGCGCATCCGGCAGTAGCCGTCACGGATCTCCTCGATCCCGACGCCGACCAGCATGGGGAAGTACGGCTCGGCCCACTCGGCGTAGTTCGACCAGCGGGCGAGTCGTCCGGGAGGGGCAGGGGCGAAATCGGCAGCTCGTGACACGGCGGCCACGGTAGGGGACGGGCCATCATTCGTCCCGATCGTCGAGGACGGCGCGCACCTTGCGCGCCAGGTCGGCCGGCCGGTAGGGCTTGCCGAGGAGGTGCACGCCCGGGTCGAGGCGACCGTGGTGCACGATCGCGTTGTCGGTGTACCCCGAGGTGAACAGGACCCGCAGGTCGGGCTGGATCCCGACCGCTGCCTCGGCGAGGTCGGCACCACCCATCCCACCCGGCATCACCACGTCGGTGAAGAGCAGGTCGACGGGCCCGTCACGACGCAACACCTCGACGGCCGCGGGCCCCGACGACGCGGTGAACACGTCGTACCCGAGGCTGCGCAGGTGGCGTGTGGCGAGCTCCCGGACGAGGTCGTCGTCCTCCACCAGCAGGATCCGCTCACCGCCCCGGACGTCGTGGCGGACCTGGTCGTCCCCAGCGACCATGGTGGAGACGGTCGAGGTGGGCTGCGTCGAGCGTGGCAGGTAGAGGCGGATCGTCGTCCCCTCGCCGGCCTCGCTGTAGATCTTCATGTGCCCGCCGGACTGCTTCACGAACCCGTGCACCATGCTGAGCCCGAGTCCGTTGCCGACACCGTGCCGCTTGGTGGTGAAGAACGGCTCGACCACCCGATCGATGATGTCGGGCGGGATCCCCGAGCCGGTGTCGCTGACGGCGATCAGGACGTACTGACCCGGCGTGACCTCGACGTGCCGATCCGCGTACGCGCGGTCGATGCGAGCGTTGGCGGTCTCCATCGTGATCCGGCCGCCGTCGGGCATCGCATCGCGCGAGTTCAAGCACAGGTTGAGCAACGCGTTCTCGAGCTGGCCACGGTCGACGAACGCCGGCCACGTGCCCGCACCCCGGACCAACTCGAGCTCGATGCTCTCGGGGAGCGTCCGGCGGAGCAGGCCGTCGAGTTGGCCGAGCAGTCGGTCCGGGTCGACCGGCTGCGGCTCGAGTGTCTGTCGGCGGGCGAACGCGAGCAGTCGCTGCGAGAGCTCCGCACCGCGCATCGCGGCCGAACGGGTCATCTCGACCAACTCGATCAGTTCGGGGCGCGACGCCAGCTCGTCGATCAGCTGATCGGCGTTGCCGAGGATGACGGTGAGCAGGTTGTTGAAGTCGTGGGCGATGCCGCCCGTGAGCTGCCCGACCGCCTCGAGGCGTTGGGACTGGAGCGCGCGAGTCTCGGCCTCGACCTGCTCGGTGACGTCGCTCAACCCGCCGACCACCCGCACACCCCAGCCGTCGGCGTCCCGGATGATGGTGGCGCGGTCGCGAACGTGCGCATAGGTGCCGTCGCTCCGACGGAGGCGGTACGTTCGGACCCCGACGGTCCGAGCGCGATCCCGGATGAACGTCAGCATCTCGTCCACGACTCGGTCGACGTCGTCGGGATGGATGTGGTCGACCCACGTCGACGGGGTCGCCGTCAACGCTTCGACGGACAGCCCGAACAGCTCCTCGAACGTGTCATCCCACCAGACCGACTCGTCGGCCAGGCTCCAGTCGTAGATCGCGTCGGCGGTCGCGCGGACCACCTGCTCGAAGCGTTCCTCGCTGCCGCGCCGGGCCGCCTCGGCGACCACGCGCCGCACGATCGCGCCGAGGGCCCGGGCGAGCAGGTCGAGCGAACGCTCGTCGGCCTCGTCGAAGTGACCGCTCCGCCGATCGAGTGCCACGATGACCCCGACCGGGCCGTCCGGGCCGTCCACCGGGGCGAGCACCAGGGCCCGGCTCCCGTCCGGCCGTTGGGTCACCGTCCCGACGCGCGGATCGACCGAGTAGTCGTCACTTCGGGTGGGCCGCCGGTTGAGATAGGCCCAACCGGCCAGTGATCCGACGATCGGGAGACGGGGCACCATGGTCAGGTACCCGGTGAACGAACGCGGCACCAGATCCGTACCCTCCGCGAGATACAGCGCCGCCCCGTCCGCGCCGAGCACGTCCATCGTCAGACCCGGGATCGCGTCGTACAGCTCGTCCAGCGTGGGCTCGCCGTCGCTCAGGTTGCGCCACACCTCGACGATCGCCGTCAGTCGGGTCACCAGGCGCTGCGCGGCCTCGGCCAACCGCCGCTCCGCCGCCTCGACCTCGGTGATGTCGCGGACGAACACGAGGCGGGCCGGGCGGCCGTCGTGTTCGACCCGGTGCGCCCCGATCATGACGGGGAACACGGTGCCGTCGGCGCGCCGGTGACGGACCGGACCCATCTCGTAGTACTGCTCGTCGGCGACCTCCGCGAGCAGCTGCCGGAACTCGGCGACGTCCTCCTCCGGACGGATCTCGTCGATCGTCATCGCGAGGAACTGCTCGCGCTCCCACCCGTACACCGCCACGGTGGCGTCGTTGACGTCGAGGAAGCGGAGGCTCTCGACGTCGGAGATCCACATCGGCAGCGGGTTCGTGCGGTACAGCTCGTCGTACCGCCGTGCAGCGTCGGTGAGCCGCAGGTTGAGCCGCTCCAACTCGGTCGCCGACGCGTCCCGCTCGGTGATGTCGCGATGCTGTTCGAGCAGGAGCACGGCCTGTTCGGCGAGGACGGTCAGCAAGTCGGCCTGCAACGGCTCGAGCTCGCGCGGGACGCGGTCGAGCACCGCCAGGGTGCCGAGCGCGAAGCCCGCTCGATTGACGAGCGGGATGCCGTGGTAGAAGCGGATGTGCGGCTCGCCGACGACGAGGGGGTTCGCCGCGAAGCGCCCGTCGGCGTGGGTGTCGGGGACGACGAACGGGCCGAGCTGTTCGATGGCGTGGGCGCAGAACGCGATCGCCCGAGCCGTCTCGCGCCGTTCCATCCCGATCTCGGACTTGAACCACTGGCGTTCGGCGTCGATCAGCGTGATCACGGCCATCGGTGTGTGACACACCCGGGACGCGAGGTCCGTCAGGTGGTCGAAGGCCGGCTCGGGCGGGGTGTCGAGGATCGCATACGAACGGAGCTCCGCGAGCCGTTCACCCTCCGCTGCACCCCCTCCCATGGGGTCAAGTGTGGCTCATCGAGGATCAGTCGTAGATCATCACACCGCGGATGTTGGTGCCCTCGCGCATCGCCTCGTAGCCGTCGTTCACGTGGTCGAGGTCGTACTCGGTGGTGACCAGGCCGTCGAGGTCGAGCTGGCCCTCGCGGTAGAGGGCGAGCAGCTTCGGGATGTCGGCACGGGGGTTCCCCGAGCCGAACAGGGAGCCGACGACCTGCTTCTCCATCAGGGTCAGGTCGAGCAGGCTCACGCTCGCCGACATCTCGAGCGCCGGGTGGATGTTGGTGACGACCACCCGGCCCCGCTTCGACGCGAGGGCGAGGGCCTCGGCCATCATGGCACCCGACCCGACGCCCATGGTCATGATGACCTTGTTCGCCATGGTCCCCCACGACGCGTCCTGGATCAACGGGAGCGCTTCCTCCATCGACGACGCGGTGTGCGTGGCGCCGAACTCCATCGCCTTCTCGCGCTTGAACTCGACCGGGTCGATCGCCCAGATCTGCTTGGCGCCGGCCAGCTTGGCGCCCTGGATGGCGTTCGCACCGATGCCGCCGACGCCGACGACGGCGACGACGTCGCCGGGTGACACCTCGGCGGCGTACACGCTCGAGCCCCAGCCGGTGACGACACCGCATCCGAGCAGGCAGGCCCGGCTGAGCGGGACGTCCTTCTCGATCTTGATGCAGCTCGCCTCGTTCACGACGGTGTGGTGGGCGAACGTACCGAGCAGGCACATCAGGCTGAGATCCGTGCCCTTGGCGTGGTGGCGCGAGCCCCCGTCGGCGATCTGCTTCCCGGCGCCCATCAGCGCCCCGAGGTCACACAGGTTCTGGTGACCGGTGGAGCACGACGGGCAGCGTCCGCACGACGGGATGAACCCGAACACGACGTGGTCGCCGACCTCCAGCCAGCTCACCCCCTCACCCACCTGCTCGACGACACCGGCACCCTCGTGGCCGCCGATGATCGGCAACTCGAAGGGGAGGTCGCCGGTGACGAGGTGCTCGTCGGAGTGGCACAAGCCCGACGCATGGAGCTTCACGAGCACCTCGCCGGGGCCGGGTGGGTCGAGGTCGATCTCCTCGACGCTCCACGGCTGGTTGGTCTCCCACAGGATCGCGGCCTTGGTCTTCACGACGGAACCCCCACTTCTC
>SKSP01000321.1 GCA_007122945.1 Ilumatobacteraceae bacterium
ACTGCTCGATGCCGCCGCCGGAGCCGATCGACTGGTAGTTGATCGAGACGCCCGGCTGCACCGTACCCGAGTACTCGAAGTTCCAGTCCTGGAACACCGGGTTGGGGAACGTCGCCCCGGCACCGGTCAGCGTGCCCGAGAGCCCCTCCATGGGCACGTATTCGCCCGGGGCGGACATCTCGTCAGCCGTGTCGTCGTCGCCGTCGTCGGCCGGATCGGTCGGCGCCGGCTCGTCGTCGTTCGGCTCGGGTTCGGGGGCGTCGTCGCCACCGTCGGCTTCGGGTGCCGGGGCGGGGGTGGTGTCGTCGTCGCCCCCACATGCTGCGGCCACGAGGGCCAGTGCCGCGATCGTCGCGACGGGTGTTCTCCAACTGCGCATTGAGATGCTCCTTGATGATGTTGGTTGCTGCCAGCGCCGCACAGTAAGGAGCGAAATGATGAGCGAGGTTGCCCGCCAGCGGACGCCGGATGCCATCGCGATGAACATGCGGTGAACTGGTGTCCGGGTGCCGTCGTGTCCGTTGTGTCCGTCGTGTCCGCTCAGCCGAAGCGGCCCGAGACGTAGTTCTCGGTCCGCTGGTCGGAGGGGTTCGTGAAGATGACGTCGGACCGGTCGAACTCGACCAACTCGCCGGTGCGCTCGCCGACGTGGTCGTCGATGTTGACCGTGAAGAACGCCGTGCGGTCCGACACTCGTGCCGCCTGCTGCATGTTGTGGGTCACGATCACGATCGTGTAGTCGTCGCGCAGCGTGCGCATGAGGTCCTCGATGCGGGCCGTGGCGATCGGGTCGAGCGCCGAGCACGGCTCGTCCATCAGGATCACGTCGGGGTTCACGGCGATGGCGCGGGCGATGCAGAGTCGCTGCTGCTGGCCGCCCGACAGCGACAGGCCGCTGTTCTTCAGCTTGTCCTTGACCTCGTCCCAGAGCGCGGCACCGCGGAGCGACTGCTCGACGAGGTCGTCGAGACCCTTCTTCCGCCCGTTCAAGCGGGGGCCGAAGGCGACGTTGTCGTAGATCGACTTGGGGAACGGGTTCGGCTTCTGGAACACCATCCCGATGCGGCGGCGCAACTCGACCGGGTCGACCTCGGGGGCGTAGATGTCCTCGTCGTGGTACCGGACCGTGCCGGTCACCTTGGCGCCGCGCACGAGGTCGTTCATCCGGTTGAGTGAGCGCAGGACGGTCGACTTGCCGCAGCCCGACGGCCCGATCAGCGCCGTGATCTCGTTCTTCGGGATGTGGAAGGTGATGTCGCGCACGGCCGTGAAGCTGCCGTACATCACCTTCATGCCCTCGATGTCGAACACCGTCGGCACCGTCATGGTCGCGGCCGGGCTCTCGTGGTGGAGCATCTCCTGGTCGAGCATCGGGCGGGCTCCCACTTCCTGGGTGGTCGGTTGATCCACGGGTCGATCTCTCCGGTTCTGGCGGGCCCACGCGGGGCTCGGACCGCCGTGATGCTAAGGACCGCACGTGGCGCCGAGGTGGAAGCTCGGTGAACGACGGGTGAACGACCGGCGGCGATCGCGCGAAGCGCCGGCGCGCCGACGGGGCACGGTACGGTCGCCGTCGTGGAGCTGCGCGAGCTGCAGGACGTGATCGAGCGGACGTACGGCGAGCGCGACCGCGCGCGGGGCGTGCCGTCGTCGGTCGCGTGGCTCGCCGAGGAGCTGGGCGAGCTCGCCCAGGCGGTGCGGAAGGGTTCGCCCGCCGAGGTCGAGCACGAGTTCGGCGACGTTCTCGCGTGGGTCGCGTCGCTCGCCAACCAGGTGGGCGTCGACCTCGCCACCGCGGTCGAGCGGTACGCGGCCGGCTGCCCGCGTTGCGGCGCCATCCCGTGCGCGTGCACGTGACAGCTCAGCCGGCGAGCAGCTCGGCGATCTGCACCGCGTTGAGCGCGGCGCCCTTGCGCAGGTTGTCGTTGCTGACGAACAGCGCCAGGCCGCGGCCGTCGGGCACGCCCGGGTCGGTCCGGATCCGCCCGACGTAGCTCGGGTCGCGCCCCGCCGCGTGCAGCGGCGTCGGCACGTCGGCCAGCTCGACGCCGGGGGCTGCGGCCAGCAGCTCGGTGGCCCGCTCGACCGACAGCGGCCGGGCGAACTCGGCGTTGATCGACAGCGAGTGCCCGGTGAAGACCGGCACCCGGACGCACGTACCCGACACCAGCAGGTCGGCGATGTCGAGGATCTTGCGGCTCTCGTTGCGCAGCTTCTGCTCCTCGTCGGTCTCTCCCGACCCGTCGTCCACGAACGACCCGGCGAGGGCGAGCACGTTGAACGCGATCGTGTCGGCGAACTTCGCCGGCGCCGGGAACTCGACCGCGGTGCCGTCGTGGGTGAGCTCGGCGGCCCGGTCGGCGACCTTGCGGACCTGCACGTCGAGGTCCTCGACGCCGGCGAGCCCACCGCCCGACACCGCCTGGTACGTGCTGGCGACCAGGCGGACGAGCCCGGCCTCGTCGTGGAGCGGCTTGAGCACCGGCATCGCCGCCATCGTCGTGCAGTTCGGGTTGGCGATGATCCCCTTCGGGGTGTTCCGCGCGGCGTCGGGGTTGACCTCCGACACCACGAGCGGCACGTCGGGGTCCATGCGGAACGCCGAGGAGTTGTCGATCACGGTCACGCCCGCAGCGGCGAAGCGCGGCGCCTGCTCGCGCGACGTGGTCGCCCCGGCGGAGAAGATCGCCAGATCGAGCCCGGTCGGGTCGGCCGTCGCGGCGTCCTCGACCGTGACGGTGATCGTGCGCCCGTCGGGGTGCTGCCAGTCGATCGTCGAGCCGGCCGAGCGCGCCGACGCGAAGAACCGGATCTCACCGACCGGGAACGCCCGCTCCGTCAGCAGCCGCCGCACGACCGCCCCGACCTGCCCGGTCGCCCCGACGACCCCGATGCTCACCTGTGTCGCTCGCATCCCCCCACGCTACCGACCCACCTCACCAGGTTCTGACGACGTTTTCGGTCACGCCACGAACGAGATCCACCACGGAATCGGTGCGACGGGCACCCGCGGGGTCAGCGCACGGGGTCGGCGCACCTGGTCGGCGCACGGGGTCAGCGCACGGTACCGACCAGCCACCAGTGGTGACGGTTGACCCCGTCGAACGTCTCGACGCGGACGCCCGGTGCCGATGCGAACCCGTCGGGGTGACGCCAGATCGCGACGTCGTCGAGCCGATCTCCCACCAGTGCGAGCACCGCCTCCGGTGGCACGCGGTTGGCCTGCCAGGCGAGCCGTGTGGCCATGCGGCGACGCGAGATCCATCCCCCGAGGCCCGGGACCTGGAACAGCACGCGCACGACGGCACCGAGCGGACGGGCGACCACGTCGGCGGACGATCGCGACCGCAGGTTGAACGCAACCCGGCCACCGGGGCGCACCACGCGCACCGACTCCGCGATGAGGCCGAGCGCGTCGTCGTCGCTGCAGTGCTGCAACGTGATGTAGCTGAACGCCGCATCGGCCGAGTCGTCACGCAACTCCAGCGTCCGACCGTCGGCGACCTCGAGGGTCCGCAGGCGGTCGATCTTGCCGAACCGGGCGACCGTCTCGCGACAGCGCTCGAGGAAGCCGGCGTCGAGGTCCGCTGCCACGACGGTGCCGAACGTCCGGGTGAACGCGCACGTCATGCGACCGATGCCACTCCCGATCTCGACGAGCGTCGCCCGTTCGGGGTGGTCCCCCACGAGCCCGAACAACTGGAGGTACGTCGGGACCTCGTCGTCACCGGAGGCGACGAACTCGGCGAGCGTCAAGGTGTTCCCGGTGGCGTTGTTGAACACCCAACCCGTCTCGCGCACCACCTCGTCGCCGGTCGCGTACCGCTCCGTCACGCGCCCCGCCGTCTTCCACGGCATCGTCAGCGAACGGCGGGGCATGCTCGAAAGTGTGCCAGACCGACGCGCCGTCCATGCATCCCCGGCCGGGGTGACCGGGGGGACGTCTCAGGTCCGCTCGGGGAGCGGCGCTCCGTAGCTCTGGCCGCTGTCGAGACCGAACGCCGCGTGCAGTGACCGTGCCGCGCGCTCGAGGTCGGCCTCGGCGATCACGACCGAGATCCGGATGGTGGAGGTCGAGATCATCTCGATGTTCACGTCGGTGTCGGCGAGGGTGCGGAACATCTTGGCGGCGATGCCCGGCGACGTCTTCATCCCGGCACCGACCAGCGACAGCTTGGCGATCGCGTTGTCGTGGGTCACCCCCGTGGCACCGATCTCGTCGGCGATGCGCCGCACGATGTCCTCGGCGACGCCCATGTCGGCCAGCGGGACCGTGAAGCTGATGTCGGTCGTCCCCTGCGTCGAGGTGTTCTGCACGATCATGTCGACGTTGACGTTGGCGTCGGCGAGGGGCTCGAACAGTGCGGCCGAGATGCCGGGCTGGTCGGGGACGCCGAGCACCGTCACCTTGGCCTCGCTCACGTCGGTGACGACGCCGGAGATGATGGGGTCTTCCATGGAGGGCTCCTCGGAGGTCACCCACGTGCCGGGTTCCCAGGTGAAGCTGGAGCGCACGTGGAGCGGGACGTCGTGGTTGCGGGCGAACTCGACCGAGCGCAGCGCCAGCACCTTCGAGCCGGCGCCGGCCATCTCGAGCATCTCGTCGAAGTTGATCTTCGTGAGCTTGCGGGCCTGGGGCACGATGCGCGGATCGGCGGAGAACACGCCGGTGACATCGGTGTAGATCTCGCAGGCGTCCGCCTCGAGCGCCGCGGCGAGCGCGACCGCCGTCGTGTCGGAACCACCTCGGCCGAGCGTGGTGATCTCGGAGTCGGTGGAGATCCCCTGGAAGCCGGCCACGACGCAGACGTGACCGTCCGACAGCGAGGCGCGCACCCGGTCGCCCTTGACCTCGAGGATCTTGGCCTTGCCGTGGGCGGCGTCGGTCACGATGCCGACCTGGCTGCCGGTGAAGCTCATCGCCGGCACCTCGCGCTCGGCGAGCGCCATGCACAGCAGCGCCATCGACACGCGCTCGCCGGTGGTCAGCAGCATGTCGAGCTCGCGGCCCGGCTGGATGGTCGAGACCTCGTTGGCGAGCTTGATCAGGTTGTCGGTCGACTTGCCCATCGCGGACACGACGACGACGACGTCGTTGCCGTGCCGGCGGGTGAAGGCGACGTGGTCGGCCACCGCCCGCATCCGGTCGGGATCGGCGACCGACGTCCCGCCGTACTTCTGGACGATGAGTGCCACGGGCCCGCAGGCTACGAGGCCTGGGTGACCGACACGACCTCGAATTCGAGGAGCGACGCCCCGGTGGCGACGGGGTGCTGCGGCTTGGCGGGGCCCTTCCCGTCGTCGTCGTGGGTGTTGGCGTGCTGGTGCTGGAACTCGCGGCTGGTGCGCCAGTTCTGGAACGCCTCCTCGCTCTCCCATCGCGTGACGACGAAGTAGCGCGACTCACCCTCGACCGGACGCAGCAGCATGAACTCCTCGAAACCCGGCATGTGCTCGACCTCGCCGGCGCGGGCGGCGAACCGCTTCTCGAGCTCGGGCCCCATCCCCTCGGGCACCTCGATGGCATTGATCTTCACGACGCTCATGCCCCCATCCTTACCGTCCATCCTCACCGTTCCGTCCGCGCCGATCGACTCACTCCGGCCGGTTCACGCGGACAGGACGGCAAGGAGGTGGGTGACGTCGGGGAGGACGTGGGTGTGGGGGGCCGCTTCGAGGGTGGCGCGGTCGTGAGCGCCGGTGAGGACGCCGGCGACCACACCGGCACCGGCGCGGTGGCCGCTCCACAGGTCGTTGCTCGTGTCGCCGGCGACGGCAACCGACCGGACATCGTCCACGGCGAGGCGGATCACCGCCGTCAGGATCATGTCGGGGAACGGGCGGCCGCGCCCGGCGTCGGCCGGCGAGAGCACCAGGTCGACGAGGTCGCGCCAGCCGAGGACGTCGACGATCGCGTCGCGGGTGGCCGGCGCGAACCCGGTCGTGAGACAGACGGCGATCCCGCGCCCACGGCAGGCGGCGAACACGTCCTCGGTGCCGGGCACGGCCCGCAGCCGCCCCGCGGCGACCACCGCGTCGTAGGCCCGCTCGAACGCCGCGTTGGCGACCTGCGCCCGGGACTCGTCGCCGTCGAGGACGGCGCGGAACACCTCGATCTTCGACATGCCCATCGTCTCGCGCACGTACGTCATCGCCGAGTCGCGCTCGGGTCCGGCCAGGCCGACCTCGTCCGCGGCCGCGCCAAAGCTCTCCATCACGGCGTCACCGTCGTCCACGGTCGTGCCCGCCATGTCGAGGCAGACGAGCCGGATCGGTGTCGGCCGTGCCATCGGATCGTTCGTCATCGTGCGAGGTCCTCCCAGGTGCGTTCGGCGATCGCCGGCGCGAGCGACATCCCGCGCCCGCCCAGCCCGGTCACGACCACCACGCCCGGATCGAGCTCGGCGTGGTGGTAGACGGCGTCCCCGGCCGCCGGGGCGAGCTGCGAGTAGACACCCGACCAGCGGCGCTGCACCCGTGGCAGCGGTCGGCCGAGGATCGCCTCGGCCCGGGCGGCGAGGTGGTCGTACGGATCCTCGTCGACGTCGAAGGGCAACGGGTCGGTGTGCGGCGGATCCGTGTCGGGGCCGGCGTGCGGATCCGTGTCCGGGTCGTAGCGATGGGTGTCGCCGATCGTGAGGGACCCGTCGAGACGCTGCACGAGCAGCAGCTGCATCCGGTGCGCCGCCGCCACCGCCGACTGGGGCCCGAGCGGGGTGAGGTCGACGTGCTCGTACGCCGGGTAGTAGCGCATCGAATCGACGTCCGCGATCGAGGTGGTGAGGGTGACGTCGAGCGGGGCGGTCTGCATCATCTGCAGCTGGCAGCGGCGCAGCGGCGCCGTCGACAGGTGTTCGCCGGCGAGTCCGTCGTGCACCGCGCCCGGGCAGATCACGAGCACGTCGGCCTCGTACGTCCGGCCGAGATGGTCGATCACGCTCGTGCCGTCGCGGGCGACGACGTGGCACCGGTCGACGAACTCGTAGCGCCCGGTGGCCGCCATCACCGACCGGATCGCCGGCTGGGCGACCCGGGGCTCGACGATCGCGTCGGCGCGGCAGTGCAGCGCGCCCGCCACCGCACCCCCGACGCCCGGGTTCACCGAGCGCACGGCGTCGGGCCCGAGCAGCACCGCGTCGCGCTCGGTGGCCGCCGCGCTCGCCGCGTACTCGACCATCACGCCGAGCTCGACCTCGTCGAGCGCCACCGTCAGCGAGCCGTGCGGACGGAAGCCGAGCTCGGCGACGCGTGCACCGACCCCTCCCCACAGCTCGCGCGCCCGCAGCGCGAGTACCAATTCGTCGCCGTCGCGCCGGCCGCTCACCCACACCAGCCCGAAGTTGCGCACCGACGCCGACCGCGCCTCGGCGTCGCGCTCGATCTGCACCACCCGATGACCTCGTTCGAGTGCGAACCAGGCGTGCATCGTGCCGAGCACGCCGCCGCCCACGATCGTCACCACCGTCATCGGTCCACTCGCCTCCCGTTCGAACTTCCCGTCGCAACGCCCCGCACCCGGACGGTCGCCCTCCTCGCCGTCGCCAGCAGCACGATCGCCCTCGTGACGATCGCCGTCGGTACGGTCGCCGTCAGCACGGTCGCATCATCTTGGCCGACGGGACGACGAACGGCTCGGTCAGGTCCAGCGACGGAGCGGGACCACCAGGACCGACACCCCGGCCGTCTCGGCGATCCGCATCGCCGTGCTGCCGATCAGCGCGCCGCCGAGACGGCCCCGTCCGTGCTTGCCGACGATCACCATGGAGTAGCCCTCGGCGGCGACGGTCGGGACGCGCGCAGAGGGATCGCCGTGCTCGATCCGAACGGCTCCACGTCCGCCCGCGGCGGTGATGCGGTCCAGCAGCGCGTGCGCCGCGACGTCCGCGTGCTCGACGGACAGGCCCCCGGCGGCCCCGCGGCCGTCGCCACCCACCACCGTGAGGCAGTCGATCGAGCCGGCGCGCCGGGCCAGGTGGACCGCGGCCTCCTCCGCCCGGGCACTCTCCTCGGACAGATCGGTGGCCAGCAGCACCCGCTCCAAGGAGCGCTCGCAGGCGCTGACGCAGCGCTCACCCGTGCCGTCGTCCGCGGGCTCGAGCCGCTCGATCAGGACCGGAACCTCCGCGGCCCGGACCACCCCGGCGGCGACGCTGCCGAGGAACAACCGGTCGGTGAGCTGCTGGCTGCGTGACCCCACCACGACGAGATCGGCACCGTGCTCACCCGCGCGGGCGAGCAGCTCGACCGCCGGCCGGCCGCTGGCCGTCACGGACGTCTCCACCGTGAGGCCGGCGTCGGCCAGCGTTGCCGCCCGCTCCGCCAGCCACGCCCGGTAGTGCTCCTCGTGGCCGAGTCCGGCGAAGCGCCCGTAGTCGACGTGGATGACGTGGGCGAGCACGGCCCGTTCCACGCCCCACGTCCGGAGATCGGCGACGCAGTCGAGCAACGGGGGCTCGGCGGCGGAGAGGTCGATCCCGACCAGTGCACTGGTGAACATGGCAGTCCCCTTCGCCCCCGTGTTCCCGACGGGGACCGGTCCGGTGGACGAGTTCGATCCTCGCTACCGCCTCGCTACCGCCTTCGACCCGGAGGCTAGTGCACCGGAACTCCGACTCGACAGGGACCAAGGTCCCGACTCGCCGTCCTGTCGGTCGTCTGGTCGGCGTGAGCCCCACCCGCACCGCTCGGCCAGCAGACCCCTACGATGGTTCGGCAAGGAGGTTCATGACCGCACCCCCCGATCGGACCGACACCCCCGACTGGACGGTCTCACGGTCGCGGTTCCTGCTGTTCACGGGCAAGGGCGGCGTGGGCAAGACCACCGCTGCGGCGGCGACGGCCGTCGCGCTCGCCGACCGGGGGCGTCGGGTGCTGCTGGTGAGCACCGATCCGGCGTCCAATCTCGGCGACGTGCTCGGCGCGCCCATCGGGCAGAAGCCGAGCCCCGTGCCGGGAGCTCCCGGCCTGTCGGCGCTCGACATCGACCCCGAGGCCGCCGCCGAGGCGTACCGCGAGCAGGTGCTCGAACCGCTGCGCGGGACCATCCCCGACGACGAGCTCGACGCCGTCCGCGAGCAGCTCTCCGGCCAGTGCACCGTCGAGGTCGCCGCCTTCGACGAGTTCAGCGAACTGCTCGGCACCCCGGACTCGACGGCCGAGTTCGACCACGTCGTGTTCGACACGGCCCCGACCGGACACACCCTCCGCCTGCTGAGCCTTCCCGCAGCATGGAGCAGCTACATCGCCGAGAGCCCGGCAGGCGCGAGTTGCCTCGGTCCGCTGGCGACCCTGCAGGACAAAGAGGAGATGTACACGGCGACCGTCGCCGCGTTGAGCGACGCCGCGACCACGTCGGTGGTGCTCGTCGCCCGACCCGATGCCGCTTCGCTGCGCGAGGCAGCGCGCGCCGGTCAAGAGCTGCACGAGCTCGGGGTCGACAACCAGCGGCTCGTCCTCAACGGTGTGCTGACGACACCCGACGGCTCCGACCCGATCGCGATCGCCCTCGCCGACCGACAGCAGCGCGCGATCGACGACCTCCCGGAGTGGCTGGGAACGCTGGAGTCCGTGCGGGTCCCGCTGGTCGCGAGCGACCTGTGCGGTGTCGACCAGCTCCGGGCGATGGCGGCCGGAACCCCGTCCGACACGACCGACCCGGGCCCGGTCGAGCCGGAACCGGGATTCGCGGAGATCGACGAGCTCGTCGCCGAGGTCGCCACCACCGGTCGTGGCGCCGTGATGGTGATGGGCAAGGGGGGTGTCGGCAAGACCACCGTCGCCGTCGCCGTCGCACTCGGCCTCGTCGAGCTCGGCCACCCGGTCCACCTGTCGACCACCGATCCGGCGGGGCGGCTCGACGAGGTCCTCGGTGGGCGGACACCGGAAGGGCTCACGGTGAGCCGCATCGATCCGGTCGAGGAGGTCCGCCGCTACACCACGGAGAAGCTTCGCGCCGCCGGCCATCTCGACGCCCAGCAGCGGGCGCTGCTCGAAGAGGATCTGCGCTCTCCGTGCACCGAGGAGATCGCCGTGTTCGCCCGGTTCTCGCAACTGCTGCGCGAAGCCCGGCGCGGGTTCGTCGTGGTCGACACGGCACCGAGCGGCCACACGCTCCTGCTGCTCGATCGGACCGGCGCGTATCACCACGACGCGATGCGTCGCAGCGCCGACGCGCAGGGCCGCGTGACGACACCGCTCATGCGGTTGCAGGACCCGGAGCAGACCAAGGTCGTCCTGGTGGCGCTGCCGGAGGCGACTCCCGTCCACGAGGCGGCCGACCTGCAGGACGACCTGCGGCGCGCCGGGATCGAACCGTTCGGGTGGGTCGTGAACGCGAGCCTCGCCGCGAGCGGCACGACCGACCCGCTGCTCCGACGCCGCGCCGCGCTCGAACGCCGGCACCTCGCGCACGTCCGCGACGACCTCGCCACGCGATCGTTCCTGGTGCCCTGGAGCACCGACCCTGCCGACGTCGACGAGAAGCTCCAACGCCTGCGCCGTCCTCCGCAGGACGTCGGTGAGGAGCGGTGACGGCCGTGGCCCAGATCACGGGGATGATCGCCACGGCGACGTTCGTGCCCCAGGGTGACGATCGGGCCGGGCGGGATCCGCGCTAGCGCCAGGCGAACACGGGTTGTTCGAAGTGGTCGACGCGCTCGCCGACCCGCCCGTCGATCGCGACCCAGCGGAACTGCACGAGGACCGCACCGGTGGGGGCGTGGATCAGATCGCCGCCGAGCGGGACCTGCACGACCGGGCGGTCGCTCTCGGGGATCGACACGAACCGCGGCGAGTCGTCGCGGCACAGCTCGTGCAGGCCGACCCGGTACGCCGCGAGCACCTCGTCGGGTGCCGGGCGGAGGTCGAGCTCACCGCCGCCCCACACGACCACGGGGGTGACGACGTAGCCGGAGCGAGTCGGGTAGTCGTCGAGCACGCCGAGCACCGCGTCGTCGTCGAGGCGCACCCCGAGCTCCTCGTCGAGCTCGCGCAGCGCGGCCTCGACGGGACCTTCACCCGGGTCGATGCGGCCGCCCGGAAGCGCCCACTGCGCCGAGTGCGAGCTGAGCCGGGGCGCCCGACGACAGATCAAGAACGCGGCCCCGCCGGCGACGCCCTGCAGGCGCCCGTCGAGCCGGTCGAGCATCGCCTGGTCGACGCCGGGGATCACCGACAGCTCCTCGGTCGAGACGGTGTGGTTGTCGTCGCCGTGCCGCTCGGCGTCGGAGTCGACCACCACGATCGCGACCGCGGCGTGACGACGGCCGTCGAGCGGGACGGAGAGCCGGTCGGCGGCGTGCGAGTCGAGGTGTGCACGCATGCGCTCCGCGAGCACGTCCTCGTACGCGATCTGCGACGGTCGGCCCGACGGCGGGGTGGCGGGGGGTTCGAGTGGGTCGTTCACGTGGCGAGGCGCTCCGAGGTCGTCAACACCTTGGCAGCCATGTACGTCGAGATCGGCACCGAAGCGACCAGACCGATCGACCCGACGAGCGCCCGCACGATCTCCACGGCGATCACCTCGCGGGTCAGCAGCGACGTGACGCTCTGTCCGGCCTCGGTGAACAGCAGCAGCAGGGGCAGCGCCGCACCGGCGTAGGCGAGGAACAACGTGTTCACCGTGGACGAGATGTGGTCGCGCCCGATCCGCACGACCGGGCGGTACAGGTCCGCCGTCGACAGGTCGGGGCGGGCACGCTTCAGCTCCCACACGGCCGACACCTGGGTCACCGTGACGTCGTCGAGCACGCCGAGCGAACCGATGACGAGGCCCGCGAGCACGATGCCTCGCGCGTCGATGCCCGAGCCGAGCCCGGCGAGCAGGAGACCCTCGTCGGAGAACCCGGTCAGCCGGGTGGCGATCACGAAGATCCACCCGAGCGCGACGATGAGGGCGAGGCTGAGGAACGTCGACAGCAGCGCGACCGCGGTCGACACCTGGAACCCGTGCGCGAGGAACAGCGCCAAGAACGCGATCACCGACGCCGTCACGAGCGCCACCATCACCGCGTCGTTGCCCGACAGGAGCGACGGCAGCGTGAACAGCACGATCACGCCGAGGCTGGCCGCCAACCCCGCCAACGCGCCGACGCCACGCCACCGGCCGAGCAGCAGTACCGCCGCCATGAAGAACACGAGCAGGAGCAGCATCGGCGTGCCCCGCTGGAACTCGTAGAACACGTAGTTGAGCTCGCCCTCCGCTCCGGGGTAGGCGAGCACGTAGATGCCGTCGCCGACCTGGACCCGGTTGTCGATGCTCATCTCCATCGCCCGGATGGTCCCCTCCTCCTCGCCGCCACGCAGCTCGAACCCGACGAGCCGACACACGAGGAGGGCGTCGTAGCTGCAGGGCACGACGTCGGAGGTGATCACGTCGGCGGGGATCGGGTCGGCGTCGAGCAGGAGCGGGTCGCTCAGGCCCTCGCTGTCGCCGGGCCACAGCAGCAGGACCCCGACGAGGGTGAGCACGCCGACCACGGCGGTCGTGATCCACAACGCCCGACGGACCGGCTCGGAGGTGACGAGCCCGTCGTCGGCGTGGGAGTGCGAGTGGACGTGCGGAACGTGGATGTCGGCGGTCCCGGCCGGACCGTCGTCGTCGACGCCCTCGTCGTCCGCGTTCGGCTCCCCGCCGGCGGCATCGCCGGGCGCGGCGGCGCGTTCGTCCACGTCGTCGTCCGGTGGCTGGCCCATCGCGCCAGTGTGGCGTACCGTCCACCCCGATGACCGTCATCGCCCTCACGAACGAGGACTGGGGCTTCGAGACCAACTGCTTCGTGTGCGAGCCGCGCAACGAGGCGGGCCTGCGCATCCCGTTCTTCCACGACACCGACCGCGACCTCGTGTTCGCCGACGTCGAGCTCGGGCACGGCCACAGCGGCGCGCCCACGCTCGTCCACGGCGGTGTCACCCTCGCCGTGCTCGACGAGGCGATGGCCTGGGCGTGCATCGCCGTCGGGAGGCGCTGGGCGGTCACCACCGAGACGACCACCCGCTTCCACCGCGCCGTCCGCATCGACACGCCCTACCGGGTCGAGGCCGAGGTCGTCGACGGCGACGCGCCCGCCGAGGGCGCGGGCACGATGCGATGCGTCGGCCGCGTGCTGGACCGGAACGGTCAGGTGCGCGCCGAGGCCGAGGCGACCTTCACCACGGTCGGCGAGGCCCAGGCCGTGCGCCTCGGCGCCGTCGTTGACGACAGCACCCGCGGCTACGTCGAGGGCTGAGCCGACTGCTCGGCGGGCTCGCTCACGGGTGTGACGTCGAGACCGAGCACGACGAGGCGCCGCCACCGGGCGAACCCGTCCGTGTCGATCGTCCAGGAGGGCCCACCGCGCACGTCCGGATCGACGTAGACGATCGTTCCCCCCACGTCGAAGCGCACCAGATCGTCGGTGTGGTCGGGTGCACCAGCCTCGGCGAGCGGGATCGCCGCGGAACCACCGCAGCAACCGTTGCGCCGGCTCGACCGGACGTGTACGGGTCGTCCGTCGAGGAGATCGACGGCCGACCCTGTGAGATGCGGCGGGGTCATGCTCGGCGCCAACCTCACGAGGGGGCCGGCCGGGCGGCGACCGGCCCGGTGGTCGGGAACCTGTCGCGGGTGCGGTTGGCGTACCGGACCAGGGCGAGCATCAGCGGGACCTCGACGAGCACACCCACCACCGTGGCGAGTGCGGCACCGGACTGCAACCCGAACAGTGCGATCGCCGCGGCCACCGCGAGCTCGAAGAAGTTGCTGGCGCCGATGAGCGCTCCGGGGGCGGCGACCGCGTGACGGATCTTCCAGACCCGCATCCACCGGTACGCGATGAAGAAGACGAACACCGTCTGGATGGTGAGCGGGATCGCGATCAGCACGATGTGCAACGGGTTGTCCAGGATCACGTCGCCCTGGAACGCGAACAGCAGCACGAGCGTGAGGATCAACCCGGTCGGCGTGACGACGCCGATGCGCTTCATGAAGACGTCGTCGAACCACCCGCGACCCTTGCGCCGGAGCAACCAGACGCGGGTCGCGTACCCCGCGGCCAGGGGGATGACGATGTACAGCACCACCGAGAGGGCGACCGTGTCCCACGGGACCGTGATGTCGGACACGCCCAGCAGGAACACCACGATCGGAGCGAACGCCACGAGCATGATCAGGTCGTTGAGCGAGACCTGCACGAGCGTGTAGGCGGGGTCACCCCTGGTGAGCAGGCTCCACACGAACACCATGGCGGTGCAGGGTGCTGCGCCGAGGAGGATCGCGCCGGCGAGGTACTCGCGGGCGAGTGGCTCCTCGATGAACGACGAGAACACCACCAGCAGGAAGAACCACGCGATCGCGAACATGGTGAACGGCTTGATCAGCCAGTTCACGACGGTGGTGACCACGAGGCCCCTCGGCTCGCGCCCGACGCCCACGATCGACCCGAAGTCGATCTGGACCATCATCGGGAAGATCATCGCCCAGATCAGGATCGCGACCGGGACGGACACGTTGGCGTACTCGTAGCGCGACAACGTGTCCGGCACGCCCGGGAACCACTGGCCGAGGGCGACCCCGACGACGATCGCCAACGCCACCCACAACGTCAGGAAGCGGCCGAAGACGCCGAGTGCCGCCGCGGCGCTCGGCTCGGCCGCCGTGCCGCTGATGTCCACGGCCTCGACGTCGGGGGTGCCGTCGGTCGTCACGGGTCCAGTCTGGCCCGCGATTCGGCGTCGTGAGGCATGACGACGCGGTCGGCCACCGATCCGATGTCGGGGTACATGACCCGGACGGCGACGATCGCGAGCAGCGCGGCGACGAGTTGGGCGACGACGAAGAACGGCACCGAGGTCACGGGATTCACGACGTCGGCTGGATCTGCAACGACGCGACGAGCGCTTCGACGCGGCGGCGGATGTCGTCGCGCACGCCGCGCACGAACTCGACGGACTGGCCGGCCGGGTCGTCGAGGTCCCAGTCCTCGTAGCGCTTGCCGGGGAAGACGGGGCAGGCGTCGCCGCACCCCATCGTGACGATCACGTCGGCGGCGCGCGCGATCTCGTCGGCCCACGGCTTGGGGAACTCGTCGCTGATGTCGATGCCGACCTCGCGCATCGCCTCGATCGCCGCGGCGTTCACCTCGTTCCCGGGGTCGGAGCCGCCCGAGAACACGTCCACGGCGTCGCCCGCGAGGTGACGCAGGAACGCGGCGGCCATCTGCGACCGACCGGCGTTGTGCACGCAGAGGAACAGCACGGCGGGCCGCTCGGTGTCGCCCAGCTCCAGCTTGGCGAGGGCCTGGAGTCGGTCACGGGAGAACCGCTCGATCAGCACCGGCAGCCAGGTGTTGAACTTGGCGCGGTGCTCGAGGCGGGTCTGGGAGTCGGTGATGAACCGCTCGATCGTCTCGGTGTTGAACTTGCCGTCGAACTCCAGCTGGAGACGGCTCGCGGCCTGCTCGATCTGGAGCAGTTGCTCGGCGGAGAGGGTGACGCCCTCGTCGGGGGTGGGGGTGGTCATCGGGGTCTCCTGGCTGTCTCGTGTGATGGCTCTCGGTTGCGGACGTACGCGGCGATGCGCTGTTCGAGCAGCTCGGCGGCGCGGTCGAACGGTTCGGGATCGGCTGCGTCCACCGGATCCGGAACGGACCAGTGCAGGGCGTCGGCCGGGAGGTCGACCTCCTCGTGGGCACGATCGCACACGCTGACGACGACATCGGCGGCCTCGACGTCGTGGCCCGCGAGGCGGCGCGGCACGGTGCCGCTGAGGTCCAGACCGCGTCGGCGGGCGGCGGCGACCGCACCGGGATGGACCCGGTCGGCCGGGTGGGTCCCGGCGCTCGTCGCGGGCGCTCCGGTCCGGTCGCGCCACAGCGCTGCCGCGAGCTGCGAGCGCGCCGAGTTGTGCGTGCAGACGAACAGGGCCGCCCCGGCCGAACGACCGGTGCCCGCGGGGCGGCCGGAACGTCCACCGAGCGAACCGATCACGTCGGCCAGCCCGCTCGGGACGACGCGCACGTAGCGGCGGCGGCGGTCCCCCGACGACACGGTCCGTTCGACGAGGCCCACCCGCTCGAGGACGCCGAGGTGGTGGGCCAGCAAGTTCGTCGGCAGGTCGAAGCGGGCCGCCAACTCCGACGGCGCCCGGTCGGAGCGGATCAGCTCGTCGACGATGGCGAGGCGGACCGGCTCACCGAGTGCAGCGTGCACCGCCGCCCGCTCGACGAGATCCGGATCCATGTCCGTTAGATTACTCAATCAACACTGACTCAACAACCATTGAGTGATC
>SKSP01000186.1 GCA_007122945.1 Ilumatobacteraceae bacterium
CGGAGGCTCGCCGACGAGATCCGGGGAGCGCTCGCCGGCGCCGCCCACGAGCGGCGGGCCCTCGACCGGCCGCTGCGCGCGTTCTGCCCGGTGTGGCGCGACCCGTGGATCGCCGTCGGCACCGGCACGATCGCCGCCGATCTGCTCCACCACGCCGGCTTCGACGTGGTGCCCGACGAGCCGCGCTACCCGCGGGTCGAGCTCGATGCCGTCGCCGCGCTCGACCCCGACGTCGTGCTGCTCCCCGACGAGCCGTACGAGTTCGGTGCCGCCGACGCCGAGGTGTTCGCCGACTGGCGGGCACCGGTCCGGCTGATCGACGGCGCCACCCTCACCTGGTGGGGACCCCGCACCGCCACCGCCCTCCGGACCTTCACCGCCCTGGCGCGGGAGTCGGCCGGTCCGGCCAGGTGATGTCGGCGACCACGCCGGCGTGGTCGCTCGCCATCACGCCGGTCAGTGGCTCGTGGCAGGCGAGGCCGACGTCGCGCACCCGGCCGGCGTTGCCGCGGCGCTGGAACCCGTCACCGACGAACACGTAGTCGATGCGCTTGCGGTTGAGGTTCATCGCGTCGGCGATCGGGTTGGTCCGCCAGTCCTGGGTGTGGCCGGGGCCGTCGTCGCCGGCCACCCGCCAGGCGTCCTGCCAGAACGCGGTGCGGTCCTCCAGCACGGTCAACGACGTCAGGAAGCGGATCTCGTCGCTGTCGGGCTCGGCGTTGAAGTCGCCGCACAGGATCGCCGGCATGGCGTCGCGCTGGCGGCCGATGCCCTGCACCGTGTCGAGGTCGCCGCGCACGCGCCGCACGTACTCGTCGATCGCCAGCACCTGGGCGCGGCGGTGGCGGCCGTGCGTCGGCGCGGAGGCCAGGTGCACCGAGAACACGTCGAGGCCGGCCGTGCGGGCGTGCACCATCTCCCAGGGGATCTGGTGCGGCCACGGGTCGGGGTCGTCGACGGTCGGCAGCCGGACGTGGTGGTGCTCGTCGATCGGCCAGCGCGAGAGCACGGCCGACCCGAAGCGCAGCTGCTGGTCGGCCCACAGCTCGGGGGCGAACGGCGCACCGCCGAACGCGACGTGCCACGTGCCGGCGGCCTGCTCGGCCAGCCACCCGGCGGTGTTGGGGTTGGATGCGTCCTCCCACACCTCTTGGAGGCAGACGACGTCGGGCTCGAGCCGGTCGATCCACGCCACCACCTCGAGGCGGCGTTCGGGCCATCCCGGCTCCAGCAACGAGCCGGCGTTCAGCTGCAGCACTCGCAGCGTGGTCGGGTCGCTCATGGCGTCAGACTCACAGATCGATGACGTCGACGTGCCACTCGGCGGCGAGCGCCTCGAGCTCGTCGGCGAGGTCGCCGTACGCGACCGACAGATGGTGGTCGAGCCCGTCGCCGAGCACCCGGTCGAGCACGGCCGCCGCCGGCCGGCCGAAGCGGACGACGGCGGAGGTGCCGTGCAGGTCGGCGTCGTCGTCGAGGATCTCGCCGCGACCGATCACGAGCGCGAGGTGGCCCGACGGTCGGGCCGACAGGCGCGCCACCGTGATCTCACCGGGCGCGAGCCCGAAGTCGTGCACGACCGGGGTGCCGCGGTTCGGGTGGCCGGCGAGCCGTACCGGTGCGTCGGGTCGGGCGAGCGATGCCGCGGCCACCCCGCAGTGCCAGAGCGTGCCGGTGTCGGCGGCGGGATCGACCGCCACCAGGTCGGCGAGGAACGGCGGCCGCTCGCCCAGCTCCTGCAGGGCCAGGTTGGTGATCGTCCCGAGCACGTCGGCCTCGCAGCCGGCCGGGATGCCGGCGTCGGCCAGCACGGCCGACGGCCAGCACACCGCCCCGCCGTAGTCGGCCATGCACTCCGGCCAGCAGCGCGTCGTCACGGCGGACCAACCGTGGGTGACGACGAGCTCGCGCATCCCGGCGAGGAGGCGGGCGCTGCGCTCGACGCCGTGGGGTTCGAGGTCGTCGAGCCCGTGGGTCTGGTGGCCGCCCACGACGACTGGCTGCGGTGCCGCGTCGGCGGCGGCGAACAGGGCGTCGAGGGGGAGCTGCTCGACCACCACGCCGGTGTGCTCGGTCACGACGCCGGCGTCGTACTCGCACGGCTCGAACCCGTCCGGTGCGTCGCCGAGGCGCCCGATGCGAGCGTCGCGGAGGAGCTCCGCCGCGTGCCGGCCGGCCGCGACGGCGGCGTCGGGGAGCGCCACTCGTGGGGATCGCTCGGGGTCGCGGCGTTCGTCGGGGGTGGTGAGCGCGCGTTCGAGCCGGGCGCGCACGGCGTGGTCGTCGGGGTCGCCGTGCACCCAGCGCACGTCGGCACCGAGCCGGTGCAGCGTGTACGAGGCGAGCGTCGCTCCGCACAGCGAGTTCAGACGCAGCCGCCGGTCGGGCGGCTGCTCGTCGACCGGCTCGCGTGGCGGCTCGGGGAACGACCACAGCACGACCGGCCGGCCCGCTCTGGCGGCGAGGGCCGCCCCGACCGACGTGGTGAACGTGCCCTGCAGCACGACGACGGCGTCGAGATCGGGCCCGGTCGCGAGGAGCTCGGCCGCCCGGTGCACCTGCTCGTCGCTCGTCGCCGGTGCGGCCGATCCGAACAGCTCGTGGCCGTCGAGCACGGCGCGCGCCCGTGCGATCACGTCGTGGGCGGCGACCACGTCGAACGTGGGTCGCACGACCGGGAGGACACCGAGTCGCACGCCAACATCCTGCCAGGGCCGTCAGGACTCGGGCGCGGTGTCGTCGGGCACCTTCTCGTCGGCATCGGCGTCGGCGGGGTCCGTGTCGTCGGCGTCGGCCGTGTCGTCGGCGGGGTCGGTGTCGTCGGCCGTGTCGGTGTCGTCGGCGTCGGCCGTGTCGTCGGCGGGGTCGGTGTCGTCCGCCGGGCCGGCCCAGTCGGGGCGCGTGCCGGTCTCGAGTTCGATCACGCGTGCCTTCGCCGCGCGCCACGCGGCGTCGGCCTCCGCGACGCCGGACCCCGACCGTCGGGCAGCGCGGACCCGTTCGATGGCCCGCTCGAGATCGGCCTCGGCGGTGGCGAGCTGCTCGGCCGCCGCCCGCTCCGCCCGCTCGCGCTCGCGCTCGGCTCGTTCTCGTTCCTCCGACTCGCGCAGCGCGGCCGCGAAGCGTGCGATCGCGTCGTCGTCGGTCGACGATCGCCTCGACGCCGACGCTTCGGTCGACCCGGACGACGAGGGAGGTGCGGGGGTGGATCGCTTACGACGTGGCACGTCGACCGATGCTGGCAGATCGGCGCGCCCCGGGTCACCATCGACACGATCGACGTGGAATCCTCTCGACGTGACGATCCGGGTGATGACGTGGAACCTGTGGTGGCGCTTCGGCGACTGGGAGCGGCGCGAGCGGGCGATCGTCGAGGTGCTCCGCGCCGAGGCACCCGACGTCGTGTGTCTGCAGGAGGTCTGGGCGAGCCGTGACGGGTCGGGGAACGTGACCGGCCAGGCCGAGATCCTCGCGCGGGCGCTCGGCGTGCACGCCGCCTCCACCGAACGCACCTGGTACGAAGGGCTGTCGTTCGACAACGCCGTGCTCTCGCGCTGGCCGATCGAGGTGGTCGCCGACGAGCGGCTCCCCGGTGTCGACGGCGAGCCCGGGCACCGGCGGGCGCTCGTGGCCCGGGTGGCATCGCCGTGGGGTGCGTGGCCGGTGCTGTCGACCCACCTCGAGTACCGCTTCGATGCATCGGCCACGCGGACGCGCCAGGTCAGGAGGGTGATGGAGCTCGTCGCCGAGCATCGGGGTGACCCGGATCACGACCTGCCGGTGGTGGTCGGGGGCGATCTCAACGCCGTGCCCGACAGCGACGAGATCCGGATGGCGACCGGTCGGGCGCCGGGCGCCCCACCGGGCGTCCTGTTGTCGGACGTGTGGGAGCAGGTGGGGGAGGGTCCCGGGATCACCTGGGACCGACGCAACCCGGGCGTCGCGAACTCGGCATGGCCCGACCGTCGGATCGACCAGCTGATGGTGTCGTGGCCGCGGCCCAAGCCGGTCGGCAACCCCGAGCGCGCCTGGCTGGCAGCCGATGGCGCGGTCGTGCTCGGGGAGACATCCGTCTGGGCGAGCGACCACGTCGCCGTCGTCGCCGAGCTGCGCACGCCCGGATGACCACGCCCGGATGACTCGGCGCGGCCGTCAGCCGTCGACGTGGACGAACCGTGCCGGCGGGCGCTGGGGCGCCTCGACCGCCGAGGTCGGCCAGCCGAGGTAGATCACGCCGATGATCCGGTCGTCGGGGTCGAAGCCGCACAGCTCGAGGGAGCGTGCTCCCGACATGACCGGCGGCGTGCTCCAGAACGAGGTCAACCCTGCTGCGGTCGCGCCGAGCAGGAGGTTCTGGATGCCGGCCGCCACGGCGTCGCGGTTCTCGTCGTGGAACGTCGGGTGCTCGTGCGCCGCGCACCCGACCACGACGGTGGCCGGCGTCCGCAGGTACTTCCGGGCGGTCTTGGTGCGCTTGTGTTCATCGCCGAGGGCGGCCGCCACCATGTCGGCCACGAACGCCTCGCCGAGTCTGCTCCGGCCGTCGCCGGTGAAGGCGGCGAACCGCCACGGCCACGTCTTCTTGTGGTTCGGCGCCCACGTGGCCAGCTCGCACAGCTGCCGGATCAACTCGACCGGCACGGGGTCGTCCGCGTCGACCAGCATGTGCGTGCGCCGCTCCCGGACCAGCGCGGTGAGCCGGTCGAGGTCGGTGTCCGTCGTCGTCACGATCCCCAGGATGCCACGAGCCTGCCCCGGGCGGTCGCTCGTGGGCAGATCAGGCGGTCGCCCAGACGAGCAGCTCGGCGCCCGACGCCCCGGCGGTGAACCGCCGCTCGCCGGCAGCGGTCAGCCGCACGGCGTCACCGGTGTCGAGCCGTCCGGCGCCGTCGAG
>SKSP01000478.1 GCA_007122945.1 Ilumatobacteraceae bacterium
CCGCGCTGGAACAACACGGCGCCGAAGGTCTTCGAGACGATCCGGAGATCGTGCAGGAGTGACCAGTTGTCGACGTAGTACAGGTCGAGCCGCTTGTACTCGTCGAAGGTGGTGCCGGAGCGTCCCGAAACCTGCCACATGCCGGTGATGCCCGGGAGGACACGCAGGCGTTCGTGGAGCTCGGGGTCCCACTGGGTCACCTCGTCGGGCAGCGCGGGCCGAGGGCCGACCATGCTCATGTCGCCACGGATCACGTTCCAGAACTGCGGGAACTCGTCGATCGAGAGCTTGCGGAGCACGCGACCCACCCGGGTGATGCGTGGGTCGTGCTCGATCTTGAACAGCGGGCCGTCGGCCTCGTTCTGCGCCATCAGTTCGGCCTTGCGCTCCTCGGCGTCGAGGTACATCGTGCGGAGCTTGGCGATCGAGAACGTCCGGCCCTCCCGACCGACACGTTCTTGGCGGAAGAAGATGGGGCCTTCCGATTCCAAGCGGATCAAGATCGCAGCGATCGCGATGATCGGCGCTGTCACCACGAGACCGCACGAGGCGAGCGACACGTCGAAGACGCGCTTCGCGTGGCCCCGCCATCCGGTCCGGATCGTGGGCTCGACGTAGACCATTGTCTGCCCGTCGAGGCCCTGGGGGCGCATCCGCGTGATGTCGATGTCGCGGAGGCCGGTCGACAGCGTCACGTGGAAGCCGTCGTCCGTCAGCCGGCGCGTCAACCGGTTGACCTGCTCGACCTCCACCGAGCTCAACGAGATCATCGCGCCGACGCAGCGGTGCTCGCGGAGCAGCTCCGCAGCTCGGTCGAGGGGGCCCATGACCGTCTTGCCGCCCCGCTGGCCGATGTCGTCGTCGCCGATGAAGCCGATGACCTCGTACCCGAGCCCGCGGTTGCGTTGAACGGTGTGCAAGAGACCGATCGCGTGGGCGTCGGTGCCGAGGATCGCAACCCGCCGGTTGATGCGACCCGACTCGCGCAAGCCGGCGAAGACGTGCCGGGCGATCGAGCGTTCGACGGCCAGCGCGAGGAGGACCGTCACGAACACCGAGAACACCCAGAATCGAGACAGCGTGTCGTACTGCAGCGCGAACGCGACGGCCACCATCATGCCGACGCCGATCGCGCCCGACGCCAGCAGACGGCGCAATTCTTCACCCGGGCGCTCGATCACGCGCGACAGGTACAGCTTGCTGGCGCCCATGACGAGCATCCAGACCGGTCCGACCACCAAGGCGAGTGTGAGATGATGGAGTTGGACGTATCCGGGCACGGGTCGGACGATCGCCTGCACTGCGAACGCCAACAGGAGACCGACGAAGATCGCGGTCGCGTCGGCGGCCACGAGCCCTCGGCGTAACCTCATCGGATCGAGGTCCGGGTGCACGGGGTCGACGGCGGTGCCGGCGCCATCGACCACCTCGATCGTCGGCAACGTGTCAGCCGGCGAATCCTCGCACGACCGATGCGTCGACGGGAACGACGTCAACGGGTGAACAGGGATCCGGGGGGAACTCGTGCCGTCGTCCGTGTAGGGACGCACCGTGGCGCCGTCGTTGTCCATGCTTCCGCCTCTTTGCTTTGATCTTCCACCGTCGCCACGCTCCGTGGTACTGGAGTTGGTGAACCACGGGATAGCCGGGAAGCCACCGTAACGCAAGATCTACCGGGTTGGAAGGGCCGCTCGGACATGTACGGAGAAACTTGATGCCGTTCGCACCGTTGTTGCTCCGAGCGGTCGCGTGACCGCGTAGAGTGATCAATTGTGGGATGAATCCCGTCGGTGCAAACGGGTGGTGATCGCGTCGCGCCCGATTCGTGGGAGGAACACGACGGCGTCGCGCGCGTAGCGGCGGGCGAGACGCCGTGGATCGGTCGAAGCGCGGTGCAGCCACTCGAGGCCGGTCCGTTGCATCCAGCGCGGCGCCCGTCGTTGCTCTCCGACCAGGAAGTCGAGCGTGCCACCCACGCCGATCATGACCGGGATCCCGAGGCCGCTCCCGAAGCGGGCGATGAAGCGCTCCTGCTTCGGGTTGCCGAACGCCACGCAGCAGATGTCCGGTGCGGCCGCTCGGAGCGGCTCGAGATGGGAGTCGGTCAACTCGTCCAGGTCACGGAACACGGGTCCGGCGTCGGCCCAGATGTCGGCCCCCGGAGATCGTTCGACGAGGATTGCCGCCGCTCGTTCAGCGACCCCCGGCGCCCCGCCGTAGAGGGCGATCCGGCGACCGGCCGACGCCGCCCGACCGACGAGCGCCGGGACGAGGTCGGCGCCGGCGACGCGCGTCCGGAGATGCTCGCCCACCATTCGTGCGCCCCACACGATCGCCATCCCGTCGGGCAGCGAGATCGAGGCACCGTTCAAGATGGCCATCAGCTCGTCGTCCTCGAGCGCGTTGACCACGAAGTCGACGTTCACCGTCGTGACCTGGTGGCAACGACCGGTCTGACGGCCATCGGCCACCAACGCGAGGATCCGGTCGAGCGTCTCGTCCATGGTGACGTCGTCGACTCGCACGCCCAGTACCGTCGCAGCGCGCCGCGGCGAATCAGCCTCGACCTGCTCGTCGGCCGAGCCGGCCACCGGTTCCGACTCCCGTCGCTGCACCGGCAGGATCGTAGCGGTGGTCGGGTGGACAGGTTCTCGGCGTCAGGCGGCGGACTTCTCGAGCACGTGGATGCCGCAGGCCGAGCCCAGGCCGATCACGTGGGCGAGGCCGACCTTGGCGCCCTCGATCTGACGGGGGCCGCCCTCGCCGCGCACATGCTGGCAGACCTCCCAGATGTTGGCGATGCCGGTCGCCGAGATCGGGTGGCCCTTGGACTGCAGCCCACCCGACACGTTCACCGGCAGCCGGCCGTCGCGCCACGGCGCGCCCGACTCGAAGAAGTCGACCGCACCGCCCTCCTCGCACAGCATCAGGTTGTCGTAGTGCACCAGCTCGGCGGTGGCGAAGCAGTCGTGCAGCTCGACCAGGTCGAGGTCGTCGGGGCCGACGCCGGCCTGCTCGTAGGCCTGCTTCGCCGCGTTGCGGGTGAGGGTGTTGACGTCGGGCAGGATCTGGCACGCCTCCTGCCACGGGTCGGTGGTGAGGACCGAGGCGGACACCTTGACGGCGCGACGCTGCTGCTCGAGCGAGAGCGTCTTCAGCTTCTCGCCGTTGACGACCACCGCGGCGGCGGCCCCGTCGCAGTTCGCCGAGCACATCGGCCGGGTGTTCGGGTAGGCGATCATGATGTCGCCCATGATCTGCTCGAGCGACATCTCCTTGGTGTACGCGGCCAGCGGGTTCAGCGTCGAGTGGCTGTGGTTCTTCTGGCTGATCTTGGCGAACAGCTCGAACGGCTCGCCGCCGTAGGTGTGGTCGTTCAGGTACTCCATGCCGACCTGGGCGAACACGCCGGGCATCGTGTCGGTGCCGATGCGGCCGTCGGTCGGGGCGACCGCACCGTAGCGGCCCTTGGGCTCCCACACGTTCTCGTCGGACTTGGACTTGCCGCCCCCGCCGAGCAGGCCGGCACCGGCCAGCTTCTCGACGCCGACCGCGAGCCCGACGTCGACCTCGCCGGCCTTGACGGCCATGATCGCCGTCCGCAACGCGGTCGCGCCGGTGGCGCACGCGTTGGACACGTTGAACACCGGGATGCCGGTCTGGCCGACCTGCTTCTGGAGTTGCTGGCCGATCCCGCCGCCACCCATCAGGTTGCCGGCCGCGAGGATGCCGACGTCGCGCATCGTCATCCCGGCATCCGCGAGCGCGCCCATGATGGCCTCGGCGCCGAGGTCGACGACGTCGAGGTCGGGGTGCTTGCCGAACTTGGTCATGTTGATCCCGAGGATCCAGATCTCGTCGCTGGCGCTCATCGTGGGGTGTCCTTCCGTTGTCCGTGTCGCTCGTGGGGTCGTCGGTGGTCGTTCGTGTCGTTCGTGGTCGTTCGTCGCGCCGGGTCAGCTCTCGACGGGCTCGAAGCCGAAGCCGATCGCCTCGGTGCCGTTGTCGTCGGTGCCGAGCGAGTACGTCGCGAGGCGGACCTTCATGCCGAGGCGCACGTGGTCGGGGTCGGCCTCGACGTTGATCAGGTTGCCGCGCACGCTCGTGCCGTCGCAGTCGACGACGGCCGACACGAACGGCACCGGGATGCCGGGCGCCGCGTAGGCGACGATCGTGAACGTCCGCACGACGCCCTCGCTCGGGATGCGCACGCGCGTGAACTCGGTGTCGAAGCACGCCGCGCACGCGTTGCGACGGTCGAAGTAGCGAGCGCCGCACGAGGCGCACTCGTAGGCCAGCAGGTGCGGGTCGTCACCCAGGACCAGGTAGTCGACCAGGGGGACCTGCGCGGGGGCGTCGGTACTCGTCATGGATCGGAACGGTAGTCAAACGCCGTCGTCGGTGACGAGGCGGCCGGACCCGGCGGCGAGCTCGCGCAGCCACGTGGGAGACCGCGTCGGTCGTCCGTCCGTGCTCGTGATCGAACCGTGCGCGGTCACGGCGGTCGCCCGGGCGTCGCCGTCGACGGTCAGCAGGTACGCCATCTGGAACGTCGTCCGGTTGGCCACACCGAGGCCCACGTGGACGTCGACGAGGTCGTCGAAGCGCAGCGGGGAGCGGTAGCGCACGAACGCCTCGAGCACCACCATGTCGATGCCCTCGCGCTCGACGCCGTCGCGGTCGGGCCCGCCGGCGCGCAGCTCGTGGTACGGGTGGCCCAGGTGGCGGAGGTACGCGACCCGGGCCTCCTCGAGGTAGGGGAGGTAGCGGCTGTGGTGGACGATCCCCATCGCGTCGGTCTCGGCGAAGCGGACCCGGATCCGGTGCACGAACGGGTACCCGGACGGGTCGAGCGGCGGGTCGACGGAGATGCGCACCGGGCC
>SKSP01000050.1 GCA_007122945.1 Ilumatobacteraceae bacterium
ACGCCGCCGCGATCGCCGCCGAGGCCGTCGCCCGGGCCGCCGACAGCCGGACCGGTGCCGCCGGGCACCCGCCCGGCCCGACGGCACGCCTCGTGACCGAACTGCTCGCACCCGCCCAGGTCGCCATCGGCGAACGCTGGCTCGACCGCAGCTGCTCGGTGGGCCAGGAGCACGCCGCCACGTTCGTGACCGAGTCGGTGCTCGCCTCGTTCACGGTCGGGTTCGAACCCGAACCCCACCGCGGGACGTTCGTGATGGCGTGCGCCGAGGGGGAGCGGCACGCGCTGCCGGCGCGGATGGCCTGCGAACTGCTCATCCTCGACGGGTGGAACGTCGTCAACCTCGGTCCCGCCACGAGTGCCGCCGAGCTGCGGTCGTACCTGGCCGGCATCGACGCCGAGATCGTCGGCGTGAGCGCGACCGTCACCACGAGCCTCCCGGGCGCCGCCCGCTCGATCGACGTGGCCCGCCGCCTCGGGTTCACGGTGATCGCTGGCGGCGCGGCGTTCGGGACCGACCGGCGTCGGGCGCACGCGCTCGGCGCGCACGGGTGGTCCGGCGTGGCCCCCGTCGACCTGGACCCCGATCGGGTCTGCTGGGACGACGCGATCATCGTCGATCTCGACGGACCTTGGTCGGAGCTCGAGGCCCGGCGGCGTGCCGTGGTGAACGACGCGGTGGGATGGATCGCGGTGCACCGCGACACCGAGCTGCTGCACTCGGCGAGCTGGCTCGAGGCCGTCGTCCACGAGCTCGAGCACGCGGTCGACACGATCACGGCGGCGCTGCTCTGCGACGACCCGTCGATCGTCCACGAACAGCGGGCGTGGCTGGCTCACCTCGGCGACCCGGACCTCGGCGCCACCGCGCTCGGCACCTCGGTCTACGACGCGCTGATCGGCGTGCTCCACCAGCACTCGCCGCCCGCGCTCCGGCTGATCGAGCGCGTCGCGAGCTGACGCGTTCGGGTGCCGCGCTCGCTCAGCGGGCGAACGTGTCGATCATCAGCCGCACGTCCTCGCCGAGCGGGTACAGGATCGGCACGGTGCAGCCGTTGGCGACGTACTCGTCGACCTTGGCCCGCACCTCGTCGGGCTCCCCCGACGCGCTGATCATCTGCACGATGTCGTCGGGCACCAGGCGGCTGGCCGCCACGACCTCGTCGTGGGTGGCCGGCCACGTGAGCACCTCGCCGATCTCGTCGAGGAGCTCCTGTGGGACGCCCGACGCCTTCATGATGTGGGGCTGTTGGCCGAGGTACTGGGTGACGAGCTGTCGGGCGGAGTCGAGGGCGGCCTTCCGGTCGCGGTCGATGCTGCACACCACGAGCTGGGGCCGGTCGATCTCGTCGATGCTGCGACCGGCCTTCGCCGCGCCCCGCCCGAGCGCCTCCATCGCGCCGACGTTGTACGACGGCGACACGAGGTAGTTCAGGACGGCGCCGTCGGCGATCTCGCCGGTCAGCTCCATCATCTGCATCCCGGTGGCACCGATGTAGATGGGGACGTCCTTCGGGCGGCGCTCCTGGTAGACGTAGTCGAGCTCGACCCCGTCGAGGTGGACGTGGTGACCGTCGAGCGTGACGGTCTCGTTGTTCAGCAGGGCGCGCACCGCGGTGACCACCTCGCGCATGACCCGGATCGGCTTGTCGCGGCTGATGCCGACCTTCGACGCCAACGGGTCCCACCAGGCACCGAGCCCGCAGATGATGCGACCCGGGGCCAGGTCGTCGAGCGTCGAGAACGTGCTCGCGAGGCGGGCGGGGTTGCGGGTCCAGATGTCGATCACGCCCGAGCCGACCTTGATCCGGTCGCTCGTCGCCGCGAACGCGGCCATCGGCACGACCGCGTCGCGCACGAGTCGGCTGTCGGCCTGCCACACCGCGTCGAAACCCTTCGACTCGGCGTAGCGCACCAGCTCGATGCCGTCGGCGATCGTGTGGGCGTCCTGGAGGTACAGCGCGACCGGGTACGTCATGGCCGCGAGTGTGGCACCTCCCGCTCCGGCCGTCACCCACCGGTGAACGCCCTCGAGGCGACAGCGGATGTCATCCACCGACGCTCGCTGCTCCGTAGGGTCGGGTGGGATGTTCCTCGCCCTCCGTGAGATGCGTCGCGCCAAGGTGCGCTTCGGCCTGCTGATCGCCGCGATCGCGCTGTTGGTGTTCCTGATCCTGTTCCAGCAGTCGCTGCAGAACGGGCTGCTCACGTCGTTCGTCGGCGGGATCCGCAACCAGGACGCCCCGGTGCTCGTCTACAGCGTCGACGGCCAACGCACGGTGCAGGGCAGCGCGATCACCCCCGACCTGGAGGAGCTCGTCCGCACCACCGAGGGGGTGGGCGAGGTCGGACGTTGGTCGCAGGGGACGTTCACCGCGATCGTCGCCGGCGACGAGGCCGTCGACGTGTCGATCATCGGCTACGACACGGCGGGGCTGGGGACACCGGCCGAGCTCGTGGAAGGACGGCTCGCCGACGGCCCGGGCGAGGCCGTCGCGTCGGACGCCGATGCCGACGACGGCTTCGGTGTCGGCGACACGGTCCGGATCGTGCCGGGCGGGGCCGAGATCGAGATCGTCGGGTCGGCGCGCGACGTGCAGCTCAACGCCTCGCCGACGCTGTTCGCGACGTACGACACGTACCTCGACATCGTCGCTTCGGTGAACCCCGACGCCGGCGAACCACCGCCGAACGTGCTCACCATCCGCCCGGCCGAGGGCGTGACCGACGACGAGGTCGCCGCGGCGATCAACGCCCGGTCGCTCGACCTCGACGCGCTCCCCCGCGCCGAGGCCGCCGACGAGACGCCCGGCGTCGCCCAGGTACAGCAGTCGTTCCGGATCATCTTCTTGTTGTACGGCCTCGTGATCCCGTGCGTGACGGGCCTGTTCTTCCTGATCGTCACGTTCCAGAAGGCGGGAGCGCTCACCTTGTTGCGGGCGATCGGGGCGCCGGCGCGCCGGCTGGTGTCCGCCCTGCTGTTGCAGGCGGCGCTGATCGTCGCCGCCGGGTTCGCGCTCGGCACACTGCTGTACGCGCCGGTGTCGCAACAACGCATCGGCGGGCTGCCGCTGCGGTTCGAGACCGGCGCGGTGGTCGCGTGGGGTGTCGCGCTCGCCGTGCTCGGCATCGGCAGCGCGCTGCTGTCGGCCCGCCGGGTGCTGCGCATCGACCCGGTCGAGGCGACCACGGGGAGCGAGCGATGAGGCTGGCGCTGCGAGAGCTCGTCCGCCGACCCGGTCGGTTCACGACGGCGACGGTGATCCTCACGCTGATCGCCGTGCTGCTGATGTTCCTCGGCGGGTTGCTCGACGGACTGATCGCGTCGGCCACGGGGGCGATCCGCGCCCAGGACGCCGACGTGATCGTGTACTCGGAGTCGTCACAGGCGGCGTTCGCCCGCAGCCGCATCGATCCCGACCTTCGCGACGTGGTCGCCGGCGTCGACGGCGTCGGCGAGGTCGGCGGCATCGGGTTCGTGCAGCTCGGTGCCCGGGTTCCGGACGCCGGGCCACGCGATCTCGCAGGTGTCGCGCTGTTCGGCTACGAGCTCGCCCCGACGGGCGTGCCGGACGCGCCCGCGGTCGGCGAGGTGCACGCCGACGAGGTGTTGCGCGCCGACGGGGTCGACGTCGGCGACGAGCTGCTGCTCGGCCCCGCCCGATCGCCCGTCACCGTCGTGGGGTTCGTCAGCGACACCAGCTTCAGCGGCCAGGGTGCGCTGTGGGCCGCGCCCGAGACGTGGCGGACGGTCCTCGACGAGAACCGCCCCGACGCCCGGGTGGCCGACGGCGTGTTCCAAGCGCTCGTCGTCCGCGGCGACGACGGTGGCACCGCACCGGCCGATCTCGCCGCGGCGATCGACGCGGCGACCGAGGGCGCCACCGAGACGCTCACCGTGCCCGACGCCGTGAACGCGATCCCCGGGGTCGAGGAGCAGCAGGGCACGTTCAACCAGATCATCGGCGTCACGATCGCGATCGCGCTCGTCGTGATCGCCCTGTTCTTCGCGCTGATCACCGTGGAGCGGGTGCGCCTCTACGGCGTGCTCAAGGCGCTCGGCGCCCGCTCGGGCACGATCTTCGCCGGGCTGGTCGCCCAGGCGGTGGTCGTCACGCTCGTCGCCTCGACCGTCGCGACCGGGCTCGTGCTCGCCCTCGACGCGCTGCTGCCGCCCGGGTCCCTGCCCCTCTCCGTCACCCCTGGCCGCATCGTCACGAGCATCGTCCTGCTGCTCGTCGCCGCGGTCGTCGGGTGTTCCTTCTCGCTGCGCCGGGTCCTCCGCATCGACCCGGCCTCCGCCATCGGGAGCTGATGATGAACCAGTACGCGCTCGAACTGACCGACGTCCGCAAGGTCTACCCGATGGCCGACGAGCAGGTGGTCGCCCTCGACTCGGCCACCCTGACCGTCGGCAGCGACGAGATCGTCGCGCTCGTCGGTCCGTCGGGGTCGGGCAAGACGACGCTGTGCTCGATCGCCGGTGGGATCCTCGCCGCGAGCGACGGCCGCGTGGTCGTCGGCGGCGAGGACATCACCGGCTACTCCGACAAGCAACTGACCCGGTTCCGCCAGGAACGGGTCGGGTTCGTGTTCCAGTCGGTGAACCTGGTGCCGTTCCTCACCGCCCGCGAGAACCTGCTCGTCGTCGACGAGCTCGGCCGCCGGACGGGCGCCGCGGCGCGCGACCGTGCCGACCAGCTGCTCGAGGAGCTCGGGCTGTCCGACCGGGCGAAGAACCTCCCGTCGCAGCTGTCCGGCGGGCAGCGCCAGCGGGTGGCGATCGGGCGGGCGCTGATGAACGAGCCGAAGCTGGTCCTGTTCGACGAGCCCACGTCGGCGCTCGACACCGAGCTCGGCGAGCAGGTGATGGAG
>SKSP01000188.1 GCA_007122945.1 Ilumatobacteraceae bacterium
CCGGAGGGAGCCCCGGGCGCCGACGGCGAACCCGCCGTTGCGCCGGCGCGAGTCGTGTGGGTGGCCGAGAGCGGTGGCGACTTCACGTCGGTCGGCGCCGCGCTCGCCTCGATCGGCGACAACGGTCCTGCGACGCCGTACGTCGTGCGCATCGCGCCGGGCACGTACACCGAGCTCGAGGGGATCGACCTGCTCGACCACGTCGACCTCGAGGGGTCCGGTGCCGGGGTCACCGTGATCCAGTGCGAGTGCGGGAGTGCGACGTCGTCGTCCAACGACGGGTCGAGCGCGGCCGTCCGGGCAGCGGAGGTGAGCGCAGAGGTCCGCGGTCTCACGATCCGGAACACGGGCGGCGGGACCCATGCGACTGCGCTCCGAGTGCTCGACGCGGACGCGCTGTCGCTCGTCCACCTCCGTGCTGAGGCGTCGGGCGGCGAGCACAACATCGGGATCCACAACGTTTCCTCGTCACCTCGCCTCCACGACGTCACCGTGCAGGCCGGTGGTGGTCAGACCGCTGCCGGCGTGGTGAACAGCGGCACCTCCAGTCCGGCGGGCCGCGGGCTGGACATCGCCGTCTCGGGGACCTCGTTCGGCATCGGGCTCGCCCTCGCGCCCACGACCCCCGTGTCGGTACCGGTACTGCACGGCACCCGGATCGAGGTGTCGGCGACGACATCGAGCACGGGCATCGGACTCACGAACTCGGGCGGGTACCGCCTGGCCGACGTGCACGTACACGCGGTGGGTGGTGGAACCGTACGTGGCATCGACAACAAGGGCCACTTGACGGTCGAACGGGGTTTCGTGCACGTCGAGGGCGGCGAGTTCGTCGACGCGGTCTACAACGACGGCGAGCAGTTGATCCTCTACGATCTCATCGTCGAGAACTGGGGCGGCGGATCGGCGGTGCACAACTCGTCCGATCCTCCGGTGGGGATGGTGGTCATCAGTGCCTCGTCGGTCATGGGACTCACCAACGCCCTGCACGCCGATGGCGGGACGTCGATGATCCTCTACAACAGCGTCGTCTCGGGCAGCGTGAGCGGGACCGGTGGCTTCACCTGCGGTGGGGTCTACGGCTCGAGCTCGCTCGACGCGGTGTGCTCCTGACGGCCGGAGCGTCGCCGGCCGGTACCCCTTGCGCGGCGGCCCGCCGAGGAGGACAATCGAACCAGGACACCTGCGAGAACACCTGCGACCCGTGGCACGCGAGCGGTGAGGAGGCGAAGGTGAAGCGGTACCTGGTGATCGCCAACCAGACCCTCAGTGGTGAGGGTCTGATGAATCGGATCCGCGCCGCCGCGGCCGAGGGGCCTTGCTCGTTCCACCTGGTCGTGCCGGCAACGCCGCCGCGGGAGCACCTCACGTGGGAGGAGGGCGACGCCCGCGCGAGGGCCCAGGCACGACTCGATGAGGTGCTCGCTCGGTTCCGCAGCGAGGGGATCGACGCCACGGGCGAGGTCGGCGACCCGAGCCCCGTGCTCGCGGCCGTCGACACGCTGCTCGACCGCAGCTACGACGAGATCATCGTTTCGACGTTCCCGCCCGGTGTCTCGCGATGGTTGCGGTTGAGCCTGCCCGATCGGCTCGAGCGGCGATTCGGCATCCCGGTGTCCCACGTGGTGGTCGCGCCGTCCGACGATCGCTCATCGGCTGGGTGATGTCGGCTCGGTCGACCGATCGAAGCGTCGGAAAGGAGTAGCGGAAATGAGTGTCAGCGCAGGGGATCGCATCGAGGTCACCTCGAACGTGCTCGGGGTCGCACCCCGGTACGGCGACGTGCTCGAGGTGGTCGGCGACACCGGGCTGCGGGTCCGGTGGGACGACGGCAACGAGACCTTCTTCGTGCCGGCCGGCAACTGCCGAATGGTCGCCCGCGAAGCCGGGACGACCGGCGCGGTGGTGCAACTCGGATGTCACGTGGACGTGACGCTCGTCGAGGAGGGGGACGAGTGCCGCGCGACCGCGAGCGTCGACACCACGCGCGGCGTGTTGCGGGCCGAGGGCGTGGCGCGGCGCAATCCCACCGATCCACAGGTCCCGATGATCGGCGAGGAGTACGCGCTCGGGCGCGCTCTCGCGGGACTGAGCGAACAGCTCCTCTCGGCGGCCGACGAGCACGTCGCCCATCCGCCCTCGCCCGGGGCGCACCTCGTCAGCTGATCGGTCGGCAGATCGAGTCGCGCCGGGCTCGGGTCAGAGCTCGAACTGGACGGCGGCTCGAGCAGCCACCTTGTCGGCGATGTGGTTGGCGATGAACCGTTGGTGCAGTGGGTGGTTCCGGTAGGTGACGAACGCGTCGCGATCGTCGAAGTCGGCCACGACGGCGTAGTCGAAGTTGCCGTCGACGATCCCGAGGTCGGGTCCGAACACGTACGACGCGATCTCGGGGATCGCGTGCGGGAGCTCCGCCAGGGCGGCCGACACCTCGGCGGCGTGGGAGTCGGGAAGGTCATCGTTCCAGGTGAACATGACCACGTGGCGGACGGGCATGGGGGACCTCCTGGTTCCGAGGGTCAGCTGTACTGGTCGAGGATCGTCGATTCGGTGACCCGCTCGAGGGTCTCCTTGACGGAGCGTGCGGTGGGCTCGTCGACGCCGGGGACCGCCATCAGGTCGGCGATCGTGACGCGCTGCAGCTTCGCCAGCTCGCCGAAGTGGTCGGCGATCGCCCACGCGGTCTCCTCGGGCAGCCGGCTGACCCGGTGCAGCAGGCGCAGGCCCTTGGGGGCGACCTCCTGCTCCAGATCGCTCGCGTCGCCCGCTCGGTGGAGGGTCGTCGCCGCGACGCGCAGGTCGAGGACCTCGTCGTCGGACAGACGCGACATCTCCTCGAGCGTGCGGTCGACGTCGTGGCCGGGCGGGAGGTAGTCGGCGACCACGAGGTCGAGCTCGTCGTCGATCTCGCCGTACAGCTCGTCGAGCTGGAGCCGCAGCAAGCGGGCGTCGAGACCGAGCTCGATGATCATGGTCTCGATCTCGTCGGCGATGCGATGCACCATCTCGCCGCGCTGGACGACGGCGACCACGTCGCGCAGGGTGACGATGTCCTCGACCTCGACCGCCGTCAGGTTCGCGATCGCGTCGTCGAGGCGCATCTTGTAGCGCTCGAGCGTCTGGAGGGCCTGGTTGGCGCGGTCGAGCAGGCGACCGACCTCTTGCAGCTGGTGCTTCGACCCGCCGGCGTACACGTTGATGACGCCCATCTCCTCGCTCGCGCTGATCACCGGGACGTCGAGCGACAGCGCGACCCGTTCGGCAGTTCGGTGGCGGGTGCCGGTCTCGGTGGTGGGCACGGTCGGGTCCGGTACGAGGTGCACGTTCGCGCGGGCGATCCGGCTGCCCTCGGTCGAGATGATGATGGCGCCGTCCATCTTCGCCAGCTCCGACAGGCGCTGCGGGCTGTACGGGGCGTCGACGAGGAACCCGCCCGAACAGATCGCCAGGACGTCGGGCTCGTCGGAGAGCACGAGCAGGGCGCCGGCCTTGGCCCGCACGACGCGGTCGATGCCGTCGCGCAGTGGGGTGCCGGGGGCGACCCGGGCGAGCGCTTCGCGCATCGCTTGGTTCGCACCGCTGTACCGCTTCGCCATGGGCCGATACTACGGGCTCGGTGCCGCATCTGGATCGCCGACGTGCCGGACCTGCCGGCCGGCGAGGGTTCGATCGACATCTACACCGATGCGGAGATCGCGCTCCCAGTCGACGTCGTCGGCTACCTGCGCCACGCACCCGCGCCGTCATCACACGGCGCGGAGGCCCGACGCGGGGCCGACGTCGTCGAACAGGTCGGCGCGCGCCAGGGCCTCGGTGATCGACGCCACCCGGAGTGCGTCGATGCCGTGGTCGCCAGGGGGAGTGTTGGCGGGGACGATCGCCTGGGTGAAGCCGATCCGGGCCGCTTCGGCGAGCCGGCGGGCGGCGTGGGCGACCTGGCGAACCTCGCCGCCGAGGCCGACCTCGCCGAACACCGCCAGATCGGCGGGCAGGGCGCGGCCGGTGACGGCGCTGACGACCGCGGCGCACAGCGCCAGGTCGAGGCCGGGTTCGACGACCTTCACGCCCCCGACCGTCGAGGCGTACACGTCGTGGCCGTTGACGGGGATGCCGACCCGTCGCTCGAGCACCGCCAGCAGCATCGCCAGGCGGCCGCCGTCGAGCCCCTGGGTGGTCCGGCGGCCCGACACCCCGGGAGCGATCGGCGTGGTCAGCGCCTGCACCTCGACGACGAGTGGCCGGTGCCCCTCCATCGTCGGGAGCACCGTGGACCCCGCCACGCCGGCGCGCCGATCGGCGAGGAACAGTCGGCTCGCGTCGGGCACACCCGCGAGGCCCTCGCCCGCCATCTCGAACAGTCCGAGCTCTCCCGTCGGCCCGAAGCGGTGCTTCACCGCCCGCAGCAGCCGCAAGGCGTGGTGACGCTCGCCCTCGAACGCGAGGACGGTGTCGACCACGTGCTCGAGCGCTCGCGGCCCGGCGAGTCCGCCCTCTTTGGTGACGTGGCCGACGAGCACCACCGGCACGTCGCGTCGCTTCGCCTCGGCGACGAGGTGGTGGGCGCACGCACGAACCTGGGCGACGCTGCCCGGGGGTGATCCGACGGCCGGGTCGGCCACCGACTGGATGCTGTCGACCACCACCAGCTCGGGGCGCACGCGCTCGATCGCCGCGCTGATCGCGGGCAGGTCGATCTCGGCGAGGATCCACAGCTCGGGTCGGTCGGCGCCGAGCCGTTCGGCCCGCAGCCGGACCTGCTGCCCGCTCTCCTCGGCGCTCACGTACAACGTCGGGCCGTCCCAGCCGGCGAGCAGCTGCAACAGCAGCGTCGACTTGCCGATGCCCGGTTCGCCA
>SKSP01000229.1 GCA_007122945.1 Ilumatobacteraceae bacterium
CCGGCCGGCGCTGACGGAGACGCGTCATGAAGGATCCCCGAGACATCATCATCGCCCCGATCGTCTCCGAGAAGAGCTACGCCCTGATGGAGACCGGGGTCTACACCTTCAAGGTGCACCCCTCGGCCACCAAGCCCGAGATCCGCGACGCCGTCGAGGAGATCTGGGGCGTCGAGGTGTACAAGGTCAACACGCTCAACCGGCCCGGGAAGCGCAGCCGCACCCGCGGCACCAACCGGACCGGCCAGAAGCCCGACACGAAGCGGGCCATCGTCACCCTGGCGGCGGGCGAGATCCCGCTGTTCGAGAACTGAGGTCGCCATGGGCATCCGTTCCCGCAAGCCAACCAGCCCCGGTCGTCGCTTCCAGACGAACTCGGACTTCTCCGAGATCACGACGTCGACCCCCGAGAAGTCGTTGCTCGCGCCGAAGCCGAAGACCGGCGGGCGCAACGCGTACGGCCGCAAGACCTCGCGTCACCGCGGCGGTGGTCACAAGCAGCGCTACCGCATCATCGACTTCAAGCGCACCAAGGACGGCGTGCCGGCCCGGGTCGCCTCGATCGAGTACGACCCGAACCGCACGTGCCGCATCGCTCTGTTGCACTACGCGGACGGCGAGAAGGCCTACATCCTCGCCCCCCGGGGGCTGAAGGTCGGCGATCAGGTCACCAGCGGCCAGGGTGCCGACATCAAGCCCGGCAACGCGATGCCGCTGCGCTACATCCCGGTCGGTACCACGGTCCACAACGTCGAGCTGCGGCCCGGTCAGGGCGGCAAGATCGGCCGTTCGGCCGGCATCGCCGTCCAGCTGGTCGCCAAGGACGGCGACTTCGCCACGCTCCGCATGCCGTCCACCGAGATGCGCCGCGTGCTGATCGACTGCCGCGCCACCGTCGGCGAGGTCGGCAACAGCGAGCACGAGCTCGTCAAGATCGGCAAGGCCGGGCGCAACCGGTGGCGGGGCGTCAAGCCGCAGACCCGCGGTGTCGCCATGAACCCGGTCGACCACCCCCTCGGCGGCGGTGAGGGCCGCACCTCGGGTGGCCGTCCGGCCGTGTCCCCGTGGGGCCAGCCCGAGGGCCGCACCCGCGACAAGAACAAGCCCTCGCAGAAGCTCATCGTCCGGCGTCGTCGTTCCGGCAAGGGCCGCCGGTAAGGGCCACGAGAAGGCAGCACAGGAGAGAACTCGATGTCACGCAGTCTCAAGAAGGGTCCCTTCGTCGACGAGCACCTGCTCGCGAAGGTCGACGCCCAGAACGCCGCCGGCGAGCGCAAGGTCATCAAGACCTGGTCGCGCCGGAGCACCATCATCCCCGACATGGTCGGGCACACCATCGCCGTGCACGACGGCCGCAAGCACGTCCCGGTGTACATCACCGAGTCGATGGTCGGTCACAAGCTCGGCGAGTTCAGCCCGTCCCGGACGTTCAAGTTCCACGCCGGGCAAGAACGCGGAGCGAAGGGTCGCCGCTGATGACCGGACCGAAGTTGAACGAGGGTGCCACCGTCGTCGGCGAGCGCGTCGGCACGAAGGCGACCGCCAAGTACGTGCGCTCGTCGGCCCGCAAGGCCCGCGTGGTGCTCGACCTGATCCGCGGCCTCGACGTCCGTCGCGCCGACGAGGTGTTGCAGTTCACCGACCGTGGCATCGCCCGCGACATCCGCAAGGTGCTCGCCAGCGCGGTCGCCAACGCCGTGAACAACGACGGCCAGGACGCCGAGGAGCTGTACGTGCTGGCGTGCTTCGCCGACGAGGGCCCGACCCTGCGGCGCTTCCGGCCCCGTGCCCGCGGCCGTGCCACCCGTATCCGCAAGCGGACGTGCCACATCACGGTGATCGTCGCCCGGATGAGCGACGATCGGATCGCCCGCCTGCAGGCCCGCGACGAGGGCACCGGCCGGGCCGGTCGTCCGAGCTCGTCGGCGGCGAGCCGCCGGGCACGTGTCGAGCGCAGTCGTCAGCGGGCCCAGCAGGCCCGTGAGGGTGTCGACGCCGTCGACGCGATCGAGGAGCCGGATGTCGACGAGGACACCCTCGACGCCGCAGCGGTCGACGAGACCGGGGTGGACGACACCGCGACCGACACCGCGACCGACGAGGCGGCCGCCGGCGAGGAGGCCGCGGAGGATGTGGCCACCGAGGATGTGGCCACCGACGAGGCACCGGCCGACGAGGCCGCACCGGCTGGCGACGCCCCGTACCCCGGGTCGGCGCTGCCGCTCGAGGACGGCTCGGCTCCGGAGGGCTTCCCGGTGAAGGGCAACGAGGGTTCCAAGCTGTACCACGAGCCCGACAGCCGCTACTACGCGATCACCAACGCCGAGGTGTACTTCGAGTCCGCCGAGGCCGCCGAGGCCGCCGGCTTCGGCAAACCCGGCGCCGCGGCCGACGAGGAGGACCAGAAGTAATGGGTCAGAAGATCAATCCGTACGGCTTCCGACTCGGGGTCACGACCGACTGGAAGAGCCGCTGGTTCTCCGAGCGCGAGTACAAGCAGTACCTCACCGAGGACTGGAAGATCCGCGACGCGATCATGAGCCGGCTCGAGTCGGCCGCGATCAGCCGCATCGAGATCGAGCGCACCCGCGACAAGGTCCGCGTCGACGTGCACACCGCCCGCCCGGGCATCGTGATCGGTCGGCGCGGCGCCCAGGCCGACGAGCTGCGCACGCTCATCACGGGCATCACCGGCAACCCCAAGGTCCAGCTCAACATCGTCGAGATCAAGACCCCCGAACTCGACGCGGCCCTGATCGCCCAGGGCGTCGCCGACCAGCTCGCCAACCGGATCGCCTTCCGGCGGGCCATGAAGCGCGCCGTGCAGAACGCCCAGCGCGCCGGCGCCCTCGGCATCCGCGTGCAGTGCTCGGGTCGCCTCGGCGGTGCCGAGATGAGCCGCACCGAGTGGTACCGCGAGGGCCGCGTCCCGCTGCACACGCTGCGCGCCGACATCGACTTCGGCTTCCGTGAGGCCAAGACGACCAGCGGCCGCGTCGGCGTCAAGGTGTGGCTCTACAAGGGCGACATCCTGCCGTACAAGTCCCAGACCGACGACAAGATCGCCCGCGAGGCGGCGATGGCGGTCGGCGAGACGTCGGGCCAGGGCACGAGCGAGCCCAAGCGGGTCGTGTCGTCGGCGGCACGCCGCAAGGACGTCCCGCCCGAGCCCGAGACGCAGCCGCTGCTGAAAGAGGCCGACCCCGAGCTCGAGAAGCTGCTCGACGAGGAAGAGGACATCGCCCGCCGGACCCACGAGGGCCACGAGACCCCGCACTTCCGCGCGGACGACTGAGGAGCGACGACATGTTGATGCCACGCAAGGTCGCCCACCGCAAGCACCACCGCGGTCGGACCAAGGGCCTCACCAAGGGCGGCGCCGAGCTCGCGTTCGGCGAGTACGGGATCCAGGCGCTCGAGCCGGGGTGGCTGACCGCCCGACAGATCGAGGCGGCACGTATCGCCATGACCCGCGCCATCAAGCGTGGCGGCAAGGTCTGGATCAACGTGTTCCCCGACAAGCCGGTCACGAAGAAGCCCGCCGAGACCCGGATGGGGTCGGGCAAGGGCAACCCCGAGCTGTGGGTCGCCGTCGTGCGTCCCGGCCGGGTGCTGTTCGAGCTGTCGTTCCCCAACGAGGAGCAGGCCAAGGTCGCCATGAACAAGGCGATCCAGAAGCTCCCGATCAAGGCCCGGATCATCACCCGGGAGGAGAAGATCTGAGATGGCCCGCAAGAAGGACCGCAACGACAAGCTGGCCGACATGGACCTCGCCGATCTGCTCGACGAGCTCCGTGCGACCAAGCAGGAAGCGCTGAACCTGCGCTTCCGCAACGCGACCGGCCAGCTCGAGAACACCGCCGAGATCCGGCGCGTGCGCCGGCAGATCGCGCGGCTCAACACCTACATCCGCCAGCGCGAGATCGCCGCTGCCGAGGCCCAGTGAGAACGGTGACACCCATGCCAGAGACCACCGAGACCAACACCGACACCGAGACGAGCACCGACACGAGCGACGAGGGTCGCGCGGCCCGCAAGGTGCGCGACGGCGTCGTCGTCAGCGACGCGATGGACAAGACCGTCGTCGTCGCCGTGACCGACCGCGTCCGGCACCCGCGCTACAACAAGTTCGTCCAGCGCTCCAAGCGGCTGTACGCCCACGACGAGGCCAACGACGCCAACGTCGGCGACCGCGTGCGCCTGATGGAGACCCGCCCGCTCAGCAAGAACAAGCGCTGGCGGATCGTCGAGATCCTGGAGCGCGCGAAGTGAGCGAGCGGAGCGAGCGAAACCTGGAGGTGGCACGGTGATCCAGCAGGAGTCACGACTTCGCGTCGCCGACAACTCCGGTGCCAAAGAGGTCCTCGTCATCAAGGTGCTCGGCGGGACGCGCCGACGGTACGCCTCGATCGGCGACATCTTCGTCGGCACCGTGAAAGATGCCATCCCGGGTGCCGGGGTGAAGAAGGGCGACGTCGTCAAGTGCGTCGTCGTTCGCACCAAGAAGGAGAAGCGGCGTCCCGACGGCAGCTACATCCGCTTCGACGAGAACGCGGCCGTCCTGATCAACGACAACCTGACGCCGCGTGGCACGCGCATCTTCGGCCCGGTCGGCCGCGAGCTGCGCGACCGCAAGTTCATGCGCATCGTGTCACTCGCACCGGAGGTGATCTGAGTGAAGCTGAAGAAGGGCGACACCGTCCGGGTGATCACCGGCAAGGACAAGGGCAAAGAAGGCGTGATCGATCGCGTCCTGCCCACCCAGAACAAGCTGATCGTGACCGGCGTCAACACCGCGGCCCGCCACCAGAAGGCCCGTCGTGCCAACGAGCAGGGCGGCATCATCGACCGC
>SKSP01000362.1 GCA_007122945.1 Ilumatobacteraceae bacterium
ACCGCGGGCCTGTCGATCGAGTCGGGCCGGCAGGCGATGGAGCGTGCCGGCGTGGCGCCCGACGACATCGACGCACTCGTGCTCGCCACGACCACGCCCGACCGGACGGTGCCGGGAACGTCCCCCAGCGTCCAGCACGCGCTCGGGTTGCGCTGCGGCGCGTTCGACGTCAACGCCGCCTGTTCGGGTTTCGTCTACGGCCTCGTCAACGCCCACGGCCTGATCGCCATGGGGGCCGAGAAGGTCCTGGTGATCGGTACCGACACACTCGCCCGGATCACCGACTGGGACGACCGCGGGACCGCCCCGCTGTTCGCCGACGGATCCGGCGCGGTCGTCCTCGAGGCGGTCGAGGGTGCCGGCCAGCTCCTCGGCTGGGACCTCGACGCCGACGGCAGCGCGGAGCGGTTCCTCTACGCCGAGATCGGCGGGTACGTCCACATGGACGGCAAGGAGGTCTTCCGCCGGGCGGTGCGGATCATGGTCGACTCCGCGGAGAAGTCGATGCGACACGCCGGCGTGACCGCCGACGAGATCGCCCTCGTCGTGCCGCACCAGGCGAACATCCGGATCATCCAGGCGGCCTGCGAGCGCCTCGGTGTCCCGATGGAGCGGACCGCCGTGGTCATCGACCGGACGGGCAACACGTCGTCGGCGTCGATCCCGCTCGCCCTGGCCGACGGGCTCGATCGCGGCATGGTCGCCCCCGGCGACCTGGTGCTCCTCGTCGGCTTCGGCGCCGGGATGACCGCGGCGAGCGCGATCCTCCGCTGGGGTGGTGGCGCGTGAGCCGGGTCGTGCTCGTCACCGGCGGAGCGCGCGGCATCGGGCTCGCGTGCGCGCGTCGATTCGCCGCCCAGGGCGACCACGTCGCGGTCACGTACCACTCGTCACCGCCACCCGACGACGACACGCTGTTCCCGATTCGTTGCGACGTCACCTCGGCCGCCGACGTCGACGCCGCGTTCGGCGCGGTCGAGGAGCACTACGGGGGCAACGTCGAGGTGCTCGTCTCCAACGCCGGGATCACCCGCGACCTGCTGTTGCTGCGGATGAAGGAGGACGACTTCACCGAGGTCGTCGACGCCAACCTCACCGCCGCGTACCGCGTCTGCAAGCGGGCCGCCCAGGGGATGCTGCGCGCCCGGCGCGGGCGGATCGTCCTGATGTCGTCGGTGGTCGGCCTGCTCGGCTCGGCCGGCCAGGCCAACTACGCGGCGTCGAAGGCCGGGCTGGTCGGACTCGCCCGGTCGCTCGCCCGCGAGCTGGGGTCGCGATCGATCACGGTGAACGTGGTCGCACCCGGACCCGTCGCGACCGACATGACCGCCGCGCTCGGCGAGGACCGCCTCGCGGAGCTCAGCGCCGCCGTGCCGCTCGGGCGGATGGCCGAGCCCGACGAGATCGCCGGCGTCGTCGCGTTCCTCGCCTCACCCGATGCCGCCTACATCACCGGCGCCGTCGTCCCCGTCGACGGCGGGCTGGGAATGGGTCACTGACCGGACCCCCTGTGCCAGACTCATCAACCGCACACCTACAAGGAGACAACGTGGATCAAGAACTCTTCGCCCGCTTCCGTTCGTGCGCCGTCGAGGTGCTCTCGGTGTCGGAGGACCAAGTCGTCCCCGACGCCAAGTTCGGTGACGACCTCGACGCCGACAGCCTCGACCTCGTCGAGCTGGTGATGGCCCTCGAGGAGGAGTTCGACATCTCGGTGCCCGAGGAGGAGCTCGAGGGCATCGAGACCGTCGGCCAGGCTTTCGAGCTGGTCTCCGGCAAGCTCTGATGACGCGGGCTCTGACCACCGGAGCTCCGATGCCCGGAGCACGCTGATGCAGGGCCTCGGACGGAGGGTGGCCGTCACCGGCCTCGGCGTCGTCGCACCGTGCGGTCTCGGACGCGACGAGTTCTGGGAGGGTCTGCTCGGCCCCGGCCTCACCGGCGGCAACTCGACCACGATCGCCGACTGGGACCCCACGCCGTACTTCTCGAACCCGAAGGAAGCACGCCGGGCCGACCGCGTCGAGCAGTTCGCACTCGCCGCCGCGGCCGAGGCCCTCGAGCAGTCGGGCGAGCTGCCCGCCGACCGGTCGCGCGTGGGCACGATCTTCGCCACCGGCGTCGGCGGCATCCACACGCTGGAGACCCAGATCCAGACCCGCATCGAGAAAGGTGAGCGGCGGGTGTCGCCGTTCCTGGTCCCGATGATGATGGCCAACGCACCCGGAGCGGCGATCTCGATGCGCTACGGGTTGACCGGCCCCAACGAGACGATCTGTACGGCGTGTGCCGCCGGGACGCACTCGATCGGGTACGCAGCCCGCCTGATCGCGTGGGGTCGTTGCGACACCGTCGTGACCGGCGGTTCAGAGGCGGCGGCGACCATCACGGCGATGGCCGGCTTCGGCAACATGACCGCGTTGTCGACGAGCGGGACGAGCCGCCCGTTCGACCGCGAGCGCGACGGATTCGTGATGGGCGAGGGTGCCGCCGTGCTCGTGCTCGAGGAGTGGGAGCACGCGGTCGAACGCGGGGCGACGATCCTCGGCGAGATCCTCGGCGCCGCCAGCAATGCGGACGCCCACCACATCACCGCGCCGGCGCCCGGCGGGGTCGGCGCGATCGCCTGCATGCGCCTCGCGCTCGACGACGCCGGGCTCGCACCGGGCGACATCCGTCAGGTCAACGCCCACGGCACCTCCACGCCGCTGAACGACGCCGCCGAGGCCGACGCGATGCGCGAGGTGTTCGGCGCGCACGGTGTCCCGGTGACCTCGACCAAGGGGGTGACGGGTCACGCGCTCGGCGCGGCGGGTGCGCTCGAGGCCGCAGCGGTGCTGATGTCGATCGAGCACCGACAGATCCCCCCGACCGCCGGCACCACCGACGTCGACGACGAGCTCGGGATCGACCTCGTCACCGGAGCGGCTCGCGACTGGGAGCCCGGACCGAGCATCTCCAACAACTTCGGCTTCGGCGGACACAACGGCTCGGTGATCATCGGCCCACCCGCCTGAGGGTCGGCGGGCCCCACGACGGGAGTGGCGGCGCGCCCGCCGGACGTCGCGCCGTAGGCGATCGCCCCGACGACCAGGCCGAACCCGGACAACTGGACGGCCGACAGCGCCTGGCCGAGCACCAACCACCCGAGCAGCGCACCGGTGAGTGGCGCGGCCAGCCCGAGCAGCGACGGGGCGACGGTCGGGAGACGGCGGATCCCGTCGAACCACAGCACGAACGCGAGTGCCGTCGCGACGAGACCGAGGTGGGCCGCGCCCGCGATCTCGCGCCCGGTCGGGCGGCCGGGCACGCCGTCGACGACGAGGGCGAGCGGCACGAGCACCAGCGCGGCGATCACCAACTGCCACCCGACCGCGGCGACGCGGTGGGACGGGGCCGGGAATCGCTTGGTGAGCACGACCGCGAGCGAGAACGAGAGGTTGGCGCCCACCGCGGCGGCCACGCCGACGGGGTCGATCGTCGCATCGCCGCGGAGCACCACCATCGCCACGCCGAGCGCGGCGACGACGCCGACGGCGGTCTCCACGAGCCGGGGCCGCCGGCCCACGACGGCCCACGCCCAGAGGGCGACCAGCAGTGGTTGCAGGCCACCCGTCGACGCGGCGACACCACCCGGTAGCCGCTGGGTCGCGACGACGAGGAGTGGAAAGAACGCCCCGAAGCTGGCGAGGGCCACCGCGGTCGTGCGCCACCAGTCAGCACCCCGTGGTCGCCACCCGGTGACGATCGTCGCCAGACCGGCGAGCAGCACCCCCGCCGGTGCCACCCGCAGCGCCGCCACCGTCAGCGCCCGGCCGGGCGGCAGCAACTCGGTGACGGTCACGTAGGTGGTGCCCCACAGCACCGGGGCGAGCAGTGTCAGCGCGACGACCCGGATCGGATATATCTTCATCTTCGTTATCTTAATCTTCAGTTACTCAAGGATCAAGAAGGGAGTAGCATGCCCGTCGTGTTCACCGGAGACGCCGTCGATGTCATCGTCGAACAGTGGCGACGCGAACGTCCCGACCTCGACCACTCGCCGGTCGGTGTGATCGGCCGGGTCTCCCGGCTCTCCCGCCTCGTCGATCGCCGGCTGGCGGAGAACTTCGCCCGGCACGGGATCGACGCCTGGATGTACGACGTCCTCGCGACCCTGCGCCGCGCCGGCCAGCCCTACGAGCTGGCCGCCGGCGAACTGGTCCGCCACACGATGGTCACGACCGGGGCGATCACCAACCGGATCGACCGGCTCGAGGCGCGCGGACTGGTGGTCCGCGCCGGCGCGCCCGACCGCCGACGCGTGCTCGTACGGCTCACTGCGGCCGGGCGCGAGCTCGTCGACGACGTGATCGGATCGCACCTCGCCACCGAGGAGGAGATCCTGCGACAGCTCGACCCCGGCGAGCGCTCCCTGTTGGAGGACGCGTTGCGGCGACTCCTCGTCGACCTCGGGGACGTCCCCGACGACGGGCGCTGAGCGCCGGCTCGGCCGCGACCGCCCGGAGCGGGGCGATCAGGCGTCGACGACCACGAAGAGCAGCTCGCACTCGCACGCGACGACGACGTCGTCACCGTCGCCCAGCAGCGCCCGACCGCTCCCCTTGCCGGCGCGCGTCGACATCCGACCGAGCTCGACCTCGAGCGTCAGCGTGTCGCCGGGGCCGACCTGACGCCGGAAGCGGGCCCCGTCGAGCCCGCCGAACAGCGGGAGCTTGCCGGCGAAGCGTTCGTCGTCGAGCACGGCGAGCGCGCCGACCTGGGCGATCGCCTCGCACATCAGCACGCCCGGCAGCGTGGGGCGGCCCGGAAAGTGGCCGGCGAAGAACCACTCGTCGCCGGT